>JAHZJY010000288.1 GCA_022600695.1 Actinomycetes bacterium
GCCGTTGATGAGGCCGTCGCCGATCAGCCGTCGGTACGCAATGTTCTGGTGGTGCGCCGCACCGGGATAGACGTGCGCTGGATCGAGGGCCGGGACCTGTGGTGGCATGACACCGTCGAAAAGGCATCGGCGCAGCACACCCCGGAGGCTTTCGATTCCGAGCATCCGCTGTTCCTGTTGTACACCTCCGGAACCACCGGCAAGCCGAAGGGCATCATTCACACCTCCGGCGGTTACCTGACCCAGGCGTCCTACACCCATCACTATGTCTTCGACATCAAGCCGGAACGGGATGTCTACTGGTGCACTGCCGATATCGGCTGGGTCACCGGGCACTCCTATATCGTCTACGGCCCGCTGTCCAACGGCGCCACCCAGGTTATCTACGAGGGAACCCCGGCCTCGCCTGATGAGCACCGACACTTCCAGGTGATCGAAAAGTACGGCGTCACAATCTATTACACCGCCCCCACGCTGGTTCGCACGTTCATGAAGTGGGGACGCGAACTGGCATTCGAGCATGACCTGTCGAGCTTGCGCCTCCTGGGCTCGGTCGGTGAACCGATCAACCCGGAGGCGTGGCGCTGGTACCGACTGGTATTCGGCGGTGACCGGACTCCGATCGTCGACACCTGGTGGCAGACCGAGACCGGCGCGGCGATGATCTCTCCGCTTCCCGGTGTCACCGATTGCAAGCCCGGCTCGGCAATGCGGCCGCTGCCGGGCATCTCCGCGAAGATCGTCGACGACGACGGAAACGAACTCACCCCGGCAACCGAGAACGGTGAACACGTCACCGGTTACCTCGTGCTGGACAAACCATGGCCGTCGATGCTGCGCGGCATCTGGCAGGATCCGGACCGGTACACCGAGACGTACTGGTCGCGGTTCGGCGATCAGGGCTGGTACTTCGCCGGCGATGGCGCGCGGTACGGCACCGACGGCGAGGTGTGGGTACTGGGCCGTATCGACGACGTCATGAACGTGTCCGGCCATCGCATCTCGACCGCGGAGGTGGAATCGGCACTGGTCGGTCATGCCGGTGTGGCGGAAGCGGCGGTGGTCGGGGCATCGGATGATCACAGCGGTCAGGCGATCTGTGCGTTCGTCATCCTCAAGGAACACCATGCCGGCATGTCGACTGCGGAGATGGTCGAGGTGTTGCGCGCCGAGGTGGCCCGGGAGATCTCGCCTATCGCGAAACCGCGCGAGATTCACATCGTGCCGGAACTCCCGAAGACCCGCAGCGGCAAGATCATGCGACGCCTGCTCCGCGATGTCGCCGAAGGCCGCGAACTCGGCGACACCTCGACATTGCTGGACCCGACGGTGTTCGAAGCCATCCGCGCCAGCAAGGCGAATTAGCTCAGCTGGCGAACGGGGCGGGTCCCGGTGCCGGACTCGCGGTCGGGACGAAACCCGCGCCCGGCCGGTCCTTGGCAGCCAGATCGGCCTCAATCGCGTTGATCGACATGGTCACCGCCGGCGTGTGCAGCGGGATGTATTTGATGATGCAGGTGGGCAGGCCATCGGTGAACGCGCCGTGGATCATGCCCACCAGCTTGTTGTCGACCGTCACCGGGGCACCGGAGTCACCCGGTTGGCCGCAAACCTGATTGACGATGGTGCCCGGTTCGTCACCGGGGCCCCACGTCACCCCGCACGAATAGCCGGTCGTGCGGCCCAACTTGCAGGCGACGTCCCCGAACATCGGGTCCGGGCCGATGCCGTTGATCTTGAACCCGTTCCAGTTCGACACCGGGTTCACCTTGGCCGGGTCGAACCGGATCACCGCGTAATCCAGACCGTCGTTACCGGCGACCATGGTTCCGATGACCCCCTGGTCTTCGGCGCCCTCTGCCGCCACCTGGGCCCCGGGGCCGCCACAATGGGCAGAGGTGAAGCCGATCAGCGCCCCGGTCCTGTCATTTCCGATGGCGGTCAGCGTGCAGTAGGTCTCGCCATCGATGACGATGCCGGCCCCGCCACCGATCTGTACCGGGTCATCGGCGACCGCCACGGCCGGTGTCAGCAACAGGGCGGCGAGGGGTCCGACAAGCGCGGCCCCCGCCGACCGCCATACCCGGAGTCCGGTGATCACTGAAAACCTCCATTGCAAATCCCACCTGACCCACGAGTCTAGCTTGACCCACCCGTAACTTGCGTAACAGATCCGAGCTGTGCCCGTCAGCGAGTCAGGCATGGCAACATGAATCGCGACCACGTCGAACGTTGGAGGACCACCTTGACTAATCGGGATCGCAAGAACGGGGTGCCCGGCACGGTGACCTCGATTCCGCTGGCAGACCCCCACGCAATGCCCGACGACCCGTCCATCGGTGAACTGGTCAAGGACGCGACCACCCAGGTCTCCACTTTGGTGCGGGCGGAGGTCGAACTGGCCAAGGCCGAGATCACCCGCGATGTGAAGAAGGGTCTCACCGGCAGCGTCTTCTTCATTCTGGCCCTGGTCGTGCTGCTCTATTCGACCTTCTTCATGTTCTTCTTCCTCGCGGAACTGCTGGACAGCTGGCTGTGGCGCTGGGCCGCCTTCCTGATCGTGTTCATTCTGATGCTCGTGGTGACGGCGGTATTCGCGCTCCTGGGCTATCTGAAGGTCCGCCGGATCCGGGGTCCGCAGCAGACCATCGAATCGGTCCGCGAGACCACCGCCGCGCTGAGCCCCGGAATCAACAAGGCGATGGGCGTGGCCGCGCCGGGGACGGCCAAGGCGGACGCCCCCGCGACCAAAGTCGATCCGGCGGCCACCGACCCGTCGGGTTGGTGATGGCGCGGCCGGATCCGTCGGTCACCCGCATCCCGGGACCGTGGCGTCACCACGACGTCCACGCCAACGGAATCCGGTTTCACTGTGTCGAGGCGCTGCCCGACGCCGGTCACGGTACCCAGGGCACCCGGCCGACCGCCCGCCCGCTGGTGCTCCTCCTGCACGGCTTCGCGTCCTTCTGGTGGTCGTGGCGTCACCAGTTGCGCGGGTTGTCAGACGCGCGGGTGGTCGCCGTCGACCTGCGCGGTTACGGCGGCAGCGACAAACCGCCGCGCGGCTATGACGGCTGGACCCTGGCGGGAGACACCGCCGGGCTGATCCGCGCGCTGGGCCACACCGCAGCGATACTCGTCGGCCACGCCGACGGGGGCCTGGTGTGCTGGGCTACCGCGGTGCTGCACCCGCGCGTGGTCCGCGCCGTCGCACTGGTCAGTTCGCCGCACCCGGCAGCGTTGCGGACCTCGGTGCTGACCAGCCGTGACCAGGGCCGCGCGTTGTTGCCGACCATGCTGAACTACCAGCTTCCGCGATGGCCCGAACGGGTGCTGACCCGCAATGACGCCGAAGGGCTGGAACACCTGGTCCGGCGCCGGGCATCCAGCGAATGGCAAGCCTCCGAAGACTTCTCGGAAACCATCGCCCACCTCCGGCAGGCAATCCAGATCCCGTCGGCGGCGCACTCCGCGCTGGAATACCAGCGCTGGGCGGTGCGCAGCCAGTTTCGCAACGAAGGCCGACGTTTCCTCGGGTTGATGGACCGCCGGCTTGAGATTCCGCTGCTGCACCTGCGCGGCGAATCCGATCCCTACGTTCTGACCGACCCGGTCGAACGCAGCCTCCGCTACGCCCCACATGGCCATTTCCGCGACGTCGCAGAGGTGGGCCACTACGCACATGAGGAAGCACCGGCGACGGTCAACGACCATCTCCAGCGTTTCCTGGCACCCGGGTAACGGACTCGGGGGCGACTGGGTCACCCGGACGGCTCAGCCTCCGATACACGCTCCGGTGGGCACCTCCGAGGTGTTACCGACCTTGGCCAGCTGTCGCGAGACCTCGTCGGTGGTCATCACGAAACCGGTGTCATTGTCGTCAACGGCCGCACCGAAAACCACGCCGATCACCTGGCCGGCCCGGTTGATCATCGGCCCACCCGAATTACCCTGGCGGACCAGGCCCCTGATGGTGTAGACCTCCCGGTTGACGGTCGTTGTCTTGTAGATATCCGGCCCACTGAGTTCGATGATCTCGCGGACCCGCGCCGGGGTCGCGACGAAGTCGCCGCCGCCGGGGAAGCCGAGCACCACCGCATCGGTCCCGGACTTGGCCGGCTCCTCGGCGAACTGCAGCGGCTGGATCGGCAGGTTCGGCACGTCAAGGATGGAGATGTCGGAGTTCGGATCGTAGGACACCACTGTCGCGTCGTACTCGTTGCCGTCCTCGGCCTCAACGGTGACGCTGTCCGAACCCGCAACCACGTGCGCATTGGACATCACCCGATTCGGCGCGATGACGAACCCGGTGCCTTCGAGAACCTTCTGACAGGCCGGGGCCACGCCGCGGATCTTGACCACACTCGGCCGCGACCTGGCCACCACCAGACTCTCCGCGAGCGAGGCGTCCGGAGCATCGACGGTCTGAATCGACGTGCCGCCGAGTGGCTCGAGCGCATCGGGGAGCCCGGACGTACTCAACAGCGCCGACATCCGGTCGGGCACCGTGCGCAACCAGTCCGGGGCATACTTGTCGACTTCGGTTATCACTTTCGAACCAGTTACCGCCGCGGCCAGATTCGTCTGGTTGGACGAGGTGAGCGGACTGCCCAGCAGCCACGCTGCGATCAGCACGACAATCAGTTGCAGCGCCACGCCGATGACCGAGTCGGCGAACCGAACCGGACCGCTGCGGATGGAGCCCCGAACCGCGCGACCCAGGACCACACCGGCCACCTCGCCGATCACCACCAGCGCCAGAATCAGGAACAGGGCGGTGAACAGCTTCCCGCGGGAGGAGTCGATATGACTGACGAGGTGCGGAGCGAGCATCACGCCGGCAATGGCACCGAGAATGACCCCGACGAACGACATCAACGATCCGAGCGCACCTGATCGCCATCCGGAGATCGCCGCAATGAGCGCGACGCCGATCACCGCGATATCCAGCCATTGCGAACTCGTCACAGCGGATCCTCCATATCGTCTGCGACGAGCGCCGTTGCCTCGTCACTACCGTCTGCGACGAGCGTCGTTGACTCGTCAGGGCCGGCGTTGACGAGTGACATCGCCTCGTCCAACGCTCGGATGTCCTCGGTGTCCCATTCCTGTGCCCACCCGCCCACGTCGAGCAACGCCGAGATTACGTGACCGGTGAAACCCCATACCAGCATCTCGTTGAGCAGGAAGGCCGGACCCGCGTAACGCCGATCCCCACCCGGGTGATGCACCATCAGGCGGTTCTCCGGATTGATGAACGCCCGCAACGGAACCCGGGCCACCACGGCCGTCTCAGACTGGTCGACAACCGTGACCGGCCCCGGATCGGGCGAGTAGGCCAGGACTGGGACGACATGGAAACCCGATGGCGGAATGAACATCCGTTCCAAGGTGGCCAGCGGATGCAGGCGATGGGGTTCGATACCGGTTTCCTCGCGAGCCTCGCGCAGTGCGGTCTGCACCGGCCCGGCATCACCCGGATCGGCCGCCCCACCGGGGAAAGCAGCCTGACCTGCGTGGTGACGAAGGGTGCCGGCCCGCACTGTGAGCAGCAAATCCGCGTTTGGTGGCACCCGGTCGGACGGTTGCTCATCATCCGGTCCGGAGAACAGCACCAGCACCGCGGCGTCCCGTCCGGATCGCGCCGCCCCAGCTTCGATGCGGGCATCGGTGAGGGCGGAGAGCACCTCCGGCGGGACCCGCCGACGGTAGGCCTGGGGTACTCGCTCGACGTTATCGACCAGCGGCGCCAGCCACGGCGGCCGGGCCCGCGGGCGGAGCGAATCCGCTGGGCTCACCCGCGTGCTCCCGTCAGAGTCGTACCGTCCTGCGTCATGCCAGTGCGGATTCCACCGCAGCGGCGATCTCGTCGGCAGTCGTGAACTCCTGCGGCAGGATCTGGGCAACGCTACCGTCCGGGCGCAGAACCACGGTGGCGGGCATGACGTTGGGCACGTTCAGTGCCGCGGCGATAGTGCGCCGGCCGTCCTGCAGCGTCGGCAACCGGACATCGAGTTCGGCCATCCGCAGTAGCGCCGCGGTTTCGTTCTCGTCCTGGTGCACGGTGACAACCGTCACGGCGGTCCCGGCGCGGCGCTGATACTGCTGCATCGCGGGCAATTCGTCAGTACATGGTGCGCACCAGTAGGCCCACAGGTTCAATACGACGGCGCGGCCGGCAAGGGCGCGCGCCACCTCTACATCGGCACCGTCGGCCGCACACTCCACGACGACCCCGCGCAGCTTGACCGGCCCGGGCACCCGGCCGTCCGCGGGACACGGCGCCAAATCCGCCAGCCGCCGGGGCCCGGCCAGCGCCTCGGCAGTGTCGGCATCGCGATGGCTGCGCTGGGCCTGTTCAGCCGGCGTGGCCGGCGGCCCGGGGCCGTCGGAGAACTCGACTACCAGGGCCACCGCGAGTGCGGTGAGCACCGCTAGCACCGCCCCGGTCCAGCGGGTGGACGTGCTCATCGACTAGAGCCCGGCCAGCGCAAGCAGGTAGTCGGTCTCGGGCCCCCGGACCAGTTGGGCCGCAACCAGTGGTTCGGTCGGGCCGGTTCCGTAGGAGGGACAGTCCCTGGCCAGGACACAGACCCCGCAGGCAGGCTTGCGGGCATGGCACACCCGGCGCCCGTGGAAGATCACCCGATGGCTGAGCAACGTCCACTCGCGACGCTCGATGAGCTCACCGACAGCGCGCTCGACCTTGACCGGATCGGTCTCGGCCGTCCAGCGCCACCGCCTCACCAGCCGCCCGAAGTGGGTATCGACGGTGATGCCCGGCACCCCGAAGGCGTTGCCGAGGATGACGTTGGCGGTCTTGCGTCCGACCCCCGGCAGCGTCACCAGATCCGCCATCGTGCCCGGCACCGCACCGTCGAACCGCTCGACGAGCTGCTGTCCGAGCCGGATCAACGAATCAGCCTTATTGCGGAAGAAACCGGTCGGACGGATCATCGCCTCCAGTTCCGCCCGATCGGCCCGGGCATAGTCCAGGGCCGTCGGGTACTTCGCGAACACAGCCGGCGTCGTGAGGTTCACCCGCTTATCGGTGCTCTGAGCCGACAGGATGGTGGCGACCGCGAGTTCGAGCGGATTGGCGAAATCCAGTTCGCAGTAGACGTCCGGAAAAGCCACCGCCAATGCACGGTTCATCCTGCGCGCCCGGCGCACCAGACCGAGACGGGTCTCGCCGTCCCATCTGGTTTCGTCACCCCGCCTGGAGGCCCGTCCCGACACACCCGCCGTCACGGTGCAAGGGTAGCGACCGCAGACGGAACGGTGGCATTTCGTGATCCCGATGAGATGTGGTGCCGGTTTACTTCCCGGCTATGTCCTCGTTCGTCGCGGTGTGTTTCCCCGGGCTGCTCATGCTCTGCACATTCGGTTTACAGCGCCTGGAAACCGTCCTGCACGGCGATCGGCTGAACGCGGTTCTGGCGGTCACCCGACTCGAACAGTCCGCTCGCGCCGCCCGGGAACAGGCGGCCCAGCGGACTCTCGATGAGTTCTCCGGCGTCCAGTCGAAAATCGGGCTGGATCCGGTTTTCCTGGTCGACGAACCGGGCCTGCCGACTCGCCCGAATCCGCTGTTTCAGCCATCGGGATCGCCGAATCGTGTGTAGCGTTTCCCCCGTCACCGAGACCGCCTAAGCCAGAGGCCCGCTGTCGCGGTGATTCCTGTTCGGCAGAACCACCGAAGATCTTGAGAGGGACAACGTGGACGAGATCCTGGCGCGCGCCGGAATCTTCCAGGGAGTCGATCCCGCTGCTGTTTCCGCGCTCACCAGACAGCTGCAACCGGTCGATTTTCCGCGCGGGCACACGGTGTTCTCCGAGGGCGAACCGGGCGACCGGCTCTACATCATCATCTCCGGCAAGGTGAAGATCGGCCGCCGCTCCCCCGACGGCCGGGAGAATCTCCTGACCATCATGGGGCCGTCCGATATGTTCGGCGAGCTGTCGATCTTCGACCCGGGCCCGCGGACATCAAGCGCCACCACGATCACCGAGGTGCGGTCGGTCGCGATGGACCGCGACGCCCTGCGCGCCTGGATCGCCGACCGCCCCGAGATCGCCGAGCAGCTCCTTCGGGTCCTTGCCCGTCGGCTGCGCCGCACCAACAACAACCTGGCCGATCTGATCTTCACCGATGTCCCGGGCCGGGTCGCCAAACAGCTGCTGCAGCTGGCGCAGCGTTTCGGCACCCAGGAGGGCGGTTCGATGCGGGTCACCCACGACCTGACCCAGGAGGAGATCGCCCAGCTTGTCGGGGCCTCCCGGGAGACCGTCAACAAGGCGCTGGCCGACTTCGCCCATCGCGGCTGGATCCGGCTCGAAGGCAAGAGCGTGCTGATCTGCGACTCCGAACGGCTGGCCCGCCGGGCGCGCTAGGCGTTGGCGCGCAGGTAGTGCAACTGGGCCCGCACCGAGCTCTCCGCGGCGTCCCACAGTTTCCTGTCGACATCGGAATAGACGCTCTCGACGATCTGCCGGGCGGTGGCGTCCCCGCCGAGCCCTCGCAACGCACGGCGCACCTGTTCCAACCGCTGCTCCCGGTGATCCAGATACATCTCGGTGACCGCGACGAGGTCATCCAGTTCGGGCCCGTGGCCGGGGAGGACGGTTCGGGCGCCCAGTGCCCGGAGCCGGCGGAGCGACTCCAGATAGTCGGCGAGGCTGCCATCCTCGTCGTCGATGACCGTTGTGCCGCGGCCGAGGACGGTGTCAGCGGTCAGGACGGCGTCATCGAGCACGAAACAGACCGAATCCGCGGTGTGACCGGGGGTGGCGAGCACAGCGATTTTGAGCCCGGCGGCCTCGATCACCTCGCCGTCGCGCAGGTGACCACCGAGACCGCGCAGAAAACCGCTCCCCACCGAACGCACGACGGCACCGGTGGCGGCAACGAGCTTGTCGATCCCGTCGGTGTGGTCACCGTGGCGGTGGCTGACGAGCACCAGCGGAATCCGACCCAGTCCGGCGAGCCGCTCGAGATGGTCATCATCGTCCGGGCCGGGGTCGACGATGACCATCTCCGCACTGCCGGGCCGGCGAAGTATCCAGGTGTTGGTGCCGTCCAGGGTCATCGGGCCGGGGTTATCGCACAACAGCACCGAGGCGCAGTCGGTGACCGGCCGCAGCACGCCGTAGGCCGGATGGCCCACCGGCTAGCCGACCTCGACGATGAGCTCGACCTCGACCGGGGCATCCAATGGCAGCTCCGACACCCCGACCGCGGAGCGGGCGTGCGATCCCGCATCGCCGAAAACCTCGCCGAGAAACTCCGACGCGCCGTTGACAACACCGGGCTGACCGGTGAAACCAGGAGCGGAGGCCACGAATCCCACCACCTTGACCACCCGCACCACCGAATCGATCCCGACCAGCGCGTGAATGGCCGCCAGCGCGTTGAGGACGCAGGTCCGGGCCGCGGCCTTGGCATCCTCAGGATCGACCGCGGCACCCACCTTGCCGGTGCGGATCAACTCGCCGTCGGCCAGCGGCAACTGTCCGGAGGTGTAGACCAGGTTGCCGGTCCGTACCGCCGGGACGTAGGCCGCCAGGGGGGCGGCCACCGCCGGAAGGCTGACACCAAGCTCGACGAGTCGGGCGCCCGCTGAAGGTCCACTCACTTAGGCCTCTTCAGATAGGCGACGTGCTGCTCACCGGTCGGGCCGGGTAAGACCGACACCAGTTCCCAGCCATCTGCGCCCCACTGATCCAGAATTTGTTTCGTCGCATGGGTCAGCAGCGGCACGGTCGCGTACTCCCACGTGGTCGGTTGGTTCATGGCCGAAGCCTAACCTCTTGGCGACTCGCCCAAGCGCCGGCGCAGGCTTGGATAGCATGCACTGGTGGCGACCGAACCCCATCACGGCAGCGAAGTCGGCTGGCCCGCCCGTCTGACCAAGGCTCGACTCCATTTCGTCACCGGCAAAGGCGGCACCGGCAAGACCACTGTCGCGGCCGCACTGGCATTGGCTCTGGCGAGCGGCGGACGCCGAGTGTTGTTGGTGGAAGTCGAAGGGCGCCAGGGTATTGCGCAGCTGTTCGACGTGCCGCCACTACCCTATGAGGAATCCAAGGTGGCGACCGCCGACGCCGGCGGGCATGTCAACGCGCTGGCCATCGATATCGAGGCCGCGTTTCTGGAATACCTCGACATGTTCTACAACCTGGGCATCGCCGGCCGGGCCATGCGCCGGGTCGGGGCCATCGAGTTCGCGACCACGATCGCGCCCGGACTCCGTGACGTGCTCCTGACCGGCAAGATCAAGGAGGCCGCCGTCCGGCTCAACCCCGACAAGAGCCCGTCCTACGACGCCATCGTGGTCGATTCCCCGCCGACGGGTCGGATCTCGCGGTTCCTGGACGTCACCAAGGCGCTCGCGGATATCGCCAAGGGCGGACCGGTGCACTCCCAGTCCGAAGGCGTGGTGCGGTTGCTGCACTCCGATGAGACCGCGATCCACCTGGTGACCCTGTTGGAGGCGCTGCCGATCCAGGAAACCATCGAGGCCATCGAAGAACTCGAGAAGCTCGAACTACCCATCGGCAGCGTCATCGTCAACCGCAATATCCCGGCATTCCTGCCGGCCGACGCCCTTGCCGGCGCTGCCGACGGCGATATCGATGCCGACGCCGTGCGGGCCGGGCTCTCCCGCGCGGGGATCTCACTGCCCGACAACGATTTCGCCGGTCTGCTGACCGAAGCGATCGAGCATGCCGGCCGAATTCGTTCGCGCGCGCAGAGCGCGACGGAACTGGACAAACTGCACGTCGCACGCCTGCAGTTACCGACGATCGCCGACGGCGTGGACTTGGGCAGCCTCTACGAGCTGGCCGAAGTCCTTGCCCAGCAGGGTGTCCGATGACTCTGAACCGGCCACAGGCAGGCCGGCGATGACCAGGGAAGGCCAACTATGAGCGGGACTCCTCCGGTGCTGGATATGAAGAGCATTCTGTCCGATCGGTCCAACCGGGTGGTGGTCTGCTGCGGAGCCGGCGGCGTCGGGAAGACCACCACCGCCGCGGCGATGGCGTTGCGTGCCGCAGAGTACGGCCGCCACGTTGTGGTGCTGACCATCGACCCGGCCAAACGCCTGGCTCAGGCTCTGGGCATCCGGGAGTTGGGTAATGAACCACAGCGGGTGCCGCTGGATGAAGACGTCACCGGCGAATTGCACGCGATGATGCTCGATATGCGACGCACCTTCGATGAGATGGTCCTGGAGTACTCGGAGGACGGTCGCGCACAGACGATTCTGGACAGCAGGTTCTATCAGACGGTCGCAACCTCACTGGCCGGCACACAGGAGTACATGGCCATGGAGAAGCTGGGCCAACTGCTCGCCGAGGACCGCTGGGATCTGGTGGTGGTCGACACCCCGCCGTCCCGCAACGCCCTGGACTTTCTCGACGCCCCGAAGCGACTGGGCAGCTTCATGGACAGCCGGCTGTGGAAGCTGCTCCTCGGCCCAGGGCGCGGTATCGGGAAATTGGTGGCCGGAGCCATGGGCCTGGCGATGAAGGCGATGTCGACCATTCTCGGTTCCCAGATGCTCTCCGACGCGGCCACCTTCGTGCAGTCGCTGGACTCGACGTTCGGTGGGTTCCGGGCGAAGGCGGACCGCACCTATGAGTTGCTCAAGCGGCGCGGCACCCAGTTCGTGGTGGTCTCGGCAGCCGAACCGGATGCGCTTCGGGAAGCCTCCTTCTTCGTCGACCGGCTTTCCCAGGAGGGTATGCCGTTGGCCGGGCTGATCCTCAACCGAACCCACCCGTTGCTGTGCCCGCTGACGGTCGAACGCGCTATCGATGGCGCCACCGAACTCGAGGCCGAACCGGACTGCACCGGAAGCGCCCTGAGCGCCGCGGTGCTGCGAATCCACGCCGACCGCGCTCAGACCGCGAAACGTGAGGTGCGGTTGCTGTCGAGATTCACCGGAGCCAACCCGCATGTCCGGGTGGTCGGCGTACCGTCGCTGCCGTTCGATGTGTCCGATCTGGACGCACTGGAGGCGATCGCCGATCAGATCACCGCAGAGACCTGACCCCAACCCGCTGCTGCTCAGGGATGCGCAGCCACAGCGTCGGCCGGAGCGACGCTCAGCTGACGCTGCGGTGCTTGCGCTGAGCCGCGAAGAACTCTGCCCAGGACGACACCTCGGGGTGCTGCTTGAGCAGGGCCCGACGCTGACGTTCGGTCATCCCGCCCCACACCCCGAACTCGACCCGGTTGTCCAGTGCATCGGCACCGCACTCCGTGATCACCGGACAGTGGCGGCAGATGACCGCCGCTTTGCGCTGAGCGGCACCGCGCACGAACAGTTGATCGGGGTCGGCCGAACGACACAGCGCTTGGGACACCCAGGCGAGACGCGCCTCCCCGGCCGCCCCCTGAAGTGTTTCCTGAACAGATACCGAGCTAGTCCTGCGGGCAACTGGCCGAATCCCCGACACGGGCGATCCCTTCGTCGAGCCGCCTCAGGGGCGGCGAAATCCCTCCGATGTAGACCCGGTGCGATCTACGCCACATTGCTAACGGAGTGTTACCTGCGTCGCACTGTGTGACTAAAATAGGTGGTCAGATAGCGATAGCGCAACAGTCTGATCACAGTTTTTTTGCACAAGCGTCCAGTCGCGCCATGAACTGCGGTTTTGTGACAGTCGCGTCAGAAGTTTCCAGTGCCGTCACCCGACCGAGGCGCGTCCGCAATCGGCGGCCCGCACCTTAGTACGCTGTACCCCATGTCGGAGCGACCCCCGGCAGGTCCCACCTTCCTCAAGCTGGCGTGGTGCTGCCTGCTGGCCAGCGTGATCATGGCGGGCCTGCTGTTTCCCGTGGCCGGCGGCTTGGGGCTGATGTCGAACCGGGCCTCCGATATCGTGGCCAACGGTTCGGCCCAGCTCCTCGAAGGTGACGTCCCGGCCGTGACCACCATGGTCGACGCGAAGGGCAATCCCATCGCGTGGCTGTACGCCCAGCGCCGATTCGAGGTTCCCCCGGACGAGATCGCCGACACCATGAAGCTGGCGATCGTCTCGATCGAGGACAAGCGGTTCGCCGAGCACAACGGCGTCGACTGGAAGGGCACGCTGACCGGCCTCGCGGGCTACGCCGCCGGGGACTACGGGACGCGGGGCGGCTCCACCATCGAGCAGCAGTACGTCAAGAATTACCAACTTCTGGTGGTGGCGCAGACCGACGCGGAGAAGCGGGCCGCGGTCGCCCCCACCCCCGCGCGCAAGTTGCGCGAGATACGGATGGCGTTATCACTGGACAAAACACTGACGAAGTCGGAGATCCTGACCCGCTACCTCAATCTGGTGTCCTTCGGAAACGGCGCGTTCGGAATCCAGGACGCCGCACAGACCTACTTCGGCATCGATGCCTCGGAGCTGAATTGGCAGCAGTCCGCACTGTTGGCGGGCCTGGTGCGGTCGACCTCGGCGCTGAATCCCTACACCAACCCCGACGGGGCGCTGGCGCGTCGAAACCTGGTGTTGGACCAGATGATCGAACAGGTGCCGGGCAAAGCCGACGAGTTGCGCACGGCGAAACAGCAGCCCCTGGGCACCCTGCCGCGGCCCAACGAACTGCCCCGCGGGTGCATCGCGGCCGGCGATCGGGCGTTCTTCTGCGACTACGCGAAGCAGTACCTGTTGCGGGCCGGCCTGAGCAAGGAGCAGATCGACCGGGGCGGCTACCTGATCAAGACGACCCTGGACCCCGACGTACAGTCCGATATCAAGGAGGCGGTCGACTCGATCGCCCCACCGGAACTCGACGGTATCGCCAGCGTGATGAATGTGGTGCTGCCCGGCAAAACCTCGCACCCGGTCGTCGCGATGGTCAGCAACCGGACCTACGGCCTGGACACCGGCTCCGGCCAAACCGTTCAGCCGCAACCCTTCTCACTCGTAGGCGACGGAGCCGGATCGATCTTCAAGATCTTCCCCACCGCAGCCGCTCTCGACATGGGGCTTGGCATCAACGCGGTCCTCGACGTGCCCGGCCGTTTCAACGCCCGGGGGCTCGGCGCCGGCGGCGCGAAGGGATGCCCGAGGGAGACCTGGTGCGTGGAGAACTACCGCGATTCCCGAAACCTGCAGATGAACGTCACCGAAGCGCTGTCGAAATCCCCCAACACCGCCTTCGCCAAGCTCATCTCCCAGGTTGGCGTGAGCCGCAGCGTCGATATGGCCGTCCGTTTGGGGCTGCGGTCCTACGCTGAGCCGGGTAGTGCGCGCGGCTACAACCCGGACAGCGACGAGAGCCTGGCCGATTTCATCAAACGGCAGAACATCGGCTCCTTCACCCTGGGCCCGTTCCCGGTCAACCCTCTCGAACTCGCCAATGTCGCGGCCACCCTGGCCTCGGGCGGAATGTGGTGCCCGCCCAACCCGATCGACAGGATCTACGATCGGCGCGGCAACGAAATCGCGGTCAACGCCGAACCGTGTGAGCAGGTGGTCCCGGAGGGCCTGGCCAACACCCTGTCCAACGCGTTGAGCCGGGACACCATCAGCGGTACCGGTGCCCCGGCCGCCAACTCGGTCGGCTGGAACCTTCCGATGTCGGGAAAGACCGGGACCACCGAGGCGCACCGGTCGGCGGGTTTCCTCGGCTATACCAATCGCTATGCCGCAGTGAACTACATCTACGACGATTCCGCCGATCCGTCCGACCTGTGTTCGTTCCCCTTGCGGCCGTGTTACCGGGGTGACCTTTTCGGCGGCAAGGAACCCGCCAGCACGTGGTTCACCGCGATGAAACCGATCGATGAGGATTTCGGCGAGGTGAGCATGCCGCCGACTGATCCGCGCTATGTCGACGGCGCTCCGGGATCGCGGGTGCCGAACGTCAACGGTATGACCCAGTCCCGTGCCCGAGAACAACTGCGCGCCTCCGGTTTCCAGGTGGCCGACGGGGTGAGCTCGCTGAACAGCGAGGCTTCCGCCGGGACGGTGATCGGCACCTCCCCTGGCGGCCAGACCGTTCCCGGGATCATCGTCACCCTGCTGGTGAGTAACGGCGTCAAGCCCGCCCCCCCGCCGGAAGAGACACCGCCGCCGGGAACACCGCCACCGCCGGGGGCCCCGGGCCCACCCGGGTTGGGATCGACGGTCGTGGAGATTCCCGGGCTGCCGCCCATCACCGTTCCGGTGCTGGTGCCACCACCCCCGCCACCACCCCCGCCGGAGGCACCGCCACCGCCGCCACCCCCGCCGCCGGAGGCACCGCCACCCCCGTGACCGGCCGGTGCCGCGCGGATTCGGCCGCCCGCCGAGTGCGGCGGTGACTGGCAGTATTGTTCCCCTATGGCTGCTTCTGCCCTGCGAACCTCCGCCGTTGTCGCGGCCGGTACCGCCGCGCTTGCCGTGGGCTATGGCACAGTCGTCGAGCGCAACGCGTTCATCGTGCGCGAGGTGACGATGCCGGTTCTGACGCCCGGGTCCACCCCGCTGCGGGTGCTGCACCTCAGCGATATCCACATGCGGCCGACCCAACGAAGGAAGCAGGACTGGCTCCGCGAACTGGCCGGCTGGGATCCGGATCTGGTGGTCAACACCGGCGACAACCTGTCCCATCCCAAAGCGGTGCCCGCCGTGGTTCAGGCGCTGGGCGATCTGCTGTCGGTACCGGGCGTCTTCGTGTTCGGCAGTAACGACTACTTCGCCCCGAAGCTGAAGAACCCGGCGAAATACCTCACCGATAGCGACCATCGGTCCCACGGCAAACCCCTGCCGTGGCAGGACCTGCGCGCGGCTTTCAACGAGCGCGGCTGGGTCGACCTCACTCACCGTCGGCAGGAACTGGACGTGGCCGGGCTGACCGTGGCCGCTGCCGGCGTCGACGACCCCCACCTGCATCGGGACCGGTACGACACCATCGCCGGAGCCCCCAATCCGGCCGCCAACTTGAGTCTGGGTGTCACCCACGCGCCCTACACCCGCGTCCTCGACCGGTTCGCCGCGGACGGCTACCAGCTGGTGCTGGCCGGACATACCCACGGCGGCCAGCTGTGCCTGCCGTTCTTCGGGGCGCTGGTGACCAATTGCGATCTGGACCGCTCGCGAGTCAAGGGGGCATCGGCTTGGGGAGCCGAGACCGCCCTGCATGTTTCAGCGGGCATCGGCACCTCCCCGTTCGCCCCGTTCCGGTTCTTCTGCCGCCCGGAGGCAACGCTGCTCACCCTGGTGGCATCGCCCACCGGCGGCCGTGATCGCTCCCACGGAGAGCGGCGTTCCAGCCCGACGGCCTCGGTGCACTAGCGCTGCCGTGACAGCGCTGGGATATCCGTCAACCGTCCGCGGCCGCCGGGACTGGACCGACGAAGCCGTCCGGCTGATCCAGGCCGACGCCCGCCGCAGCGCCGACACCCACCTGCTGCGCTACCCGCTGCCGTCGTCATGGTGCGACGACGTCGATGTCGCGCTCTACCTCAAAGACGAATCGACCCATATCACCGGCAGTCTGAAGCATCGGTTGGCGCGGTCGCTATTCCTCTACGGGTTGTGCAACGGATGGATAGTCGAGGGCACCACCCTCGTGGAGGCGTCCTCGGGTTCGACTGCGGTGTCGGAGGCCTACTTCGCCGCGCTGCTCGGCCTGCCTTTCGTCGCGGTGATGCCGTCCACCACCAGCCGTACGAAGATAGCGCTGATCGAAAACCAAGGCGGGCGTTGTCATTTCGTCGAGCGCGCGGCCGATGTCAACGAAACCGCTCAGCACATCGCCGATCAGACCGGCGGGCATTTTCTGGATCAATTCACCAATGCCGAGCGGGCGACCGACTGGCGCGGGAACAACAACATCGCCGAGTCGATATTCGATCAACTGGGCGCCGAGCGTCATCCGATCCCGTCATGGATCGTGGTGGGTGCGGGCACCGGAGGAACCAGTGCCACCATCGGCCGATTCATCCGGTACCGGGGCTACCGCACGGGACTGTGCGTCGTCGACCCGGAGAACTCAGCCTTCTTCCCGGCCTTCGCCCAGGGTCGCCGCGATATCGACACCGGCGCGTCCTCCCGCATCGAGGGTATCGGCCGACCGCGGGTCGAGAAGTCGTTCCTGCCCGGGGTGATCGACCGGATGGTCCGGGTCCCCGACGCCGCATCGGTGGCGGCGGCACTGCAGGTCTCGCGGGTGCTGGGCCGCCGGGTTGGCCCGTCCACCGGGACCAACGTCTGGGGGGCCTTCGGCCTGCTGGCCGATATGGTGGCCACCGGGGTCAGCGGATCGGTGGTCACGCTGATCTGCGACAGTGGCGACCGCTATTGCGACACCTACTTCGACGACGCCTGGCTGGCCGCCAACGACCTGAACCCGGATGCCCATACCCCGACGCTGCTCGGCTTCGAGAACGCCTGTTTGTGGCCGATGCCGGACGCGGCGAACGCCCCTTGAGGTCGTTTGGCCCGGCACCGTAGCGGTGCGATACGCTATCGACGCTTCACGCGGGGTGTGGCGCAGCTTGGTAGCGTGCTTCGTTCGGGACGAAGAGGTCGTGGGTTCGAATCCCGCCACCCCGACAGAATGAAATCCGATCGGCCGCCGAGTCAGTCGGCCGGGGTGGGGCCGCCCGGCGTGGCATTCCAGGCCATGCGTCCAGTCCACCGACGACCAGCCGGTTCATCATGAGTCTGCTGGTCGAATCGGGGACTGGATCGATGTCCCGCGGGGCGCGGACTCAGACGACTGCGTTGCGCCGACCCCGCAGAATCACCAGCTCGGCGACGAGGAAGATCACCAACGACGCCACCACCGCGCCGATGATCCCCGGGTAGCGACCATCGAAACCGGCGGCTGAGGTCTGCCGAAACAGGATGCCGGCGAAGGCCCAGATCAGCACCAGACCGTAGGCCACGTCACGATTTCGGAGCATCGTGACGGTCCCGACCGTCATGGCGGCGGCAACGATGATCACCGCCCAGGTCGAATCCGTCAGGCCGAAGCCGTCCCACCCCGAATAGACCAGCAGCACGGTCATATTGGCCACCACCGCCACCGTGATCCAGCCGAAGTAGACGCTGAACGGCACACCCACCAACCAACGTTGGCGCCCGGTCAGGTTCGCCCCGCCCACCGTGTTCGCGATCAGTGCCAGACAGGCCAGCATCACCACGATCAGCACCGCCGAGAGCGGAATCAGGTCGTAATGCCAGGCGAACACCCACGCGGTATTGGCCAGCGAGGACACCGAGAACAGCACACCGACCTTGTTGAGCACGGCCGTCTGCTGCCCCGACTCCGGCCCATCCCGGAACAGCCCGAGTTGGTAGAGGACATGGGCGCCGAGGAAAAGGTAGATCACGCCCCAGATGGAAAACGTCAGACCGGCCGGGGTGAACAGATTCGGATAGGCGTTCGACACGTCACCGGTGCGCTGACCGTTCAGCGGGAGCGAGTTGGCCAGGTAGTTCACCACGATCATCGCCAGGTAGGTCACCACCACCAGCGCCTTGACCGGGGTTCGCCCCGCCGAGGTCATCCCGGCTCGCCCACTCTCACAGCGCCCCAGCCGCGTGCCGCCCGGCGGCCCGGCCGGAGAACAGGCAACCACCCAGGAAAGTGCCCTCCAGGGCGTTGTAGCCGTGCAGCCCGCCGCCGCCGAATCCGGCGACCTCCCCGGCGGCGTACAGACCGTCGACCGGGTTGCCGTCGGTCCCGATCGCACGGGAGAACAGATCGGTCTGGATACCGCCCAGGGTCTTGCGGGTCAGGGTGTGCAATTTGACTCCGATCAGCGGACCGGCGTCCGGATCGAGGATCCGGTGCGGAGCGGCGGTGCGGACGATCCGGTCAGCCAGATAGCGGCGGGAATTCCGGATACCTTGTACCTGAGCGTCTTTGGAGTACGGGTTAGCCATCTGACGGTCCCGGGCCTCGATCTGGGCACGAATTGCCTGCGGTTCCAGCAACGGCTCATCGGTGAGCTTGTTCATCATGTCCACGAGCTCCTCGAGGGTGTCGGCCACCACGAAGTCCGCACCGCGGGATTTGAAGGCCTCCACCGGGGCGGGGGCGCCCTTACTCATCAGACGCTCGCGCAACATCCCGGACCGGTCGAAGTTGGTGATATCGGGGTTCTGTTCGGAGCCGGAGAGCGCGAACTCCTTCTCGATGATCTTCTGAGTCAGGATGAACCAGCTGTGGTCGTAGTCGGCGATATCGGGATTCGTTCTGAGGTAGCGCAGTGTGCCAAGAGTGTCGTAGCCGGGCAGATAGGGGGCCGGCAACCGGCGGCCGAGAGCGTCGAACCACATCGACGACGGCCCGGGCAGGATGCGGATGGCGTGCAGTGGCCAGATCGGATCCCAGTTCTGCACCCCCTCGTTGTAATGCCACATGCGGTCCCGGTTGACCAACCGGACCCCGCTTTCGCCGGCGATATCGAGCATCCGGCCATCCACGTAAGCGGGTACCCCGGTGATCATCGAGCGCGGCGGCGTGCCCATCCGGGCCGGCCAGGAACGCCGGACGATGTCATGGTTCCCGCCGATGCCGCCGGTGGTGATGATGACGGCCTGGGCCCGTAACTCGAAGTCGCCGACGGTGTCCCGGTTCGAGGGCGCTCCCCGCGGAGCATCGTCGGGTGCCAGCACCGCACCCCGCACTCCGGTGACCGCACCGTCGGTCATGAGCAGTTCGTCGACGCGGTGACGGTGGTGCAGGCCGACCAGACCGCGGCCGTTCGCGGCGAGTGCGGAGTCCACGAAGGGTTTGACCACACCGGTCCCGGTGCCCCAGGCGACGTGGAACCGGGGCACCGAATTACCGTGGCCGTCGGCGCGCAGGTCGCCGCGCTCCGCCCAACCGACCGTGGGCAAAAAAGTCATCCCGTGACTACGCAGCCATGATCGCTTCTCCCCGGCGGCGAATTCGACGTAGGCGCGGGCCCACTGGACCGCGAACGCGTCCTCATCATCGAGCCGATCGAAACCCGCGCTGCCGCGCCAGTCGCTCCAGGCGAGTTCGAAGGAGTCTTTGACACCCATCCGACGCTGCTCGGGGCTGTCGACCAGGAACAGTCCGCCGAACGACCAGAACGCCTGACCGCCGAGATTGGCGGGGTTCTCCTGGTCGACCAGCGCGACCTTCTTGCCGCGGCTGGTCAGTTCGTGGGTCGCGACGAGCCCGGCCAGCCCGGCACCGACGACGATCACATCTGCGTCCATCACGAACACCTCGTTTCCACCGGTCTCGTCGCTACCGTACCGGTCGACGCGACGGCGTGGGGGCGCTGTGCACCCGTTGTTTAGCCACCGGCCCGGACGGGAAGAACACCGGGGTGACCCTCGCCTCAGCCGCCCTCGATCCTGCGCTTCCCACAGCCCGAGGGCCGCTGTCGATGGCCGTGATCAATCTTCTGACAGAGCGCGTGCCGCGCGCCCGGTTCGACCGGATCGGGGCGCCGATCGCGGACTGCGATCCCTACGGTATCGACGTCCAACTTGCTCTCTACGCCTGTTACGAACTGCACTACCGCGGGTTCGCCGGAGTCGATCCCGAGTGGGAGTGGAACCCGGGTCTTCTGCACCTCCGGGCCCGCCTCGAGGACGCGTTCCTCACCGCGGTCCGCCGTGAGGCGGCCGACGCGGCCGGTGGGCTCGACGGCACCGCCACCGCGGAGATGGGTCGGTTGGCGGCAGACGCGGCTGTCGGTACCGGCACCGCGGGGTACCTGCGCGCCCGGGGTACCTGGGAGCAGCTGCGGGAGTTTTTCGTGCACCGCTCGCTTCATCACCTCAAAGACGGTGATCCGCACAGCTGGACCGTTCCCGGCCTGACCGGCCAGGCCGGGGCCGCCGCGTTCAACGGGTTCGTGGCCCGCCGCGGAACCCTCGGGCATCGGCAGCTCTACGCGGATCTGATGGTCGCCGCCCATCTGGACCCGGGCTACCTCGCATATGTCGACCTGTTACCCGCCGAGTCGCTCGCGGTGGTGAACTTGATGTCGCTGTTCGGTCTGCACCGGCGCCATCGCGGGGCGGCGGTGGGACATTTCGCGGCAACCGTGTTCAACTCGGCCCGCGGATCGCGCCGGATGCTGGACGCACTGGATCGACTGGACGCCCCGGAGCCGTGCCGAGCGTTCTACCGAGGGCAGAGCGCCGCCGACCCGATGCGCGAAGAAGCGGTCCGCACCGAAGTGATCGAGAACCTCGTCAGGCGCGAGCCGGATCGGGAAGCCGACGTGGTCTTCGGCATCCGGGCCTTCGGCGTCATCGAGAACCGGTTGGCGGCTCACCTGATGCGATGCTGGCGGGCCGGGGACAGCTCCTTGCGGCGGCCGCTGGGGCGAGACGATTAGAGCCGGTCCTTCACCGCCGCCGACAACCGGGATCCGTCTGCCTTACCCCCGGCGATCGCGGTGGCCGCCTTCATCACCAAACCCATCTGCTTGACCGACGGCCGCTCGCCGATCTGCTCGGCGACCTGGGCTATGGCGGTGTCCGCCACGTCTCCCACCTCGGCATCGGTCAGCGGCGTCGGCAGATACTCGTCGATGATCCGGCCCTCGGCGTGTTCTTCGGCCGCCAGAACGCCGCGACCGTTCTGGGTGTAGATCTCGGCGGCCTCGGTGCGTTTCCGCGACTCGCGGGCCAGGACCTTGAGCACCTCATCGTCATTGAGCTCGCGGGCCTGCTTGCCGGACACCTCCTCGGTCTGAATGGCCGACAGCACCATGCGCAACGTCGCGGTACGCAGCTTGTCCTGGTTCTTCATCGACTCGGTGAGGTCAGCCCGCAGCCGATTCTTCATTTCCGACATAGCGACCTACGCTACGCGCGGCCGATGGTCGGGCGGCGACGGGTTTGAGAAACACCGGGTTTGAGAAATACCGGGCCGATCGACAGGATGGTTCGGTGAGCAATGACACCGGTGGCGCCGACCGGTGACCGCACCGCCTCCCGGTCCGATCGGGCCGCCGGCCGGCTGGCCTGATCGACCCCCTTTCGGCGGGTACGGGCCTCCGCCGCCGCAACCCGGCGGATATCCGCCACCGGGCTACCCGGGCTATCCGGGCTATCCGGGCTATCCGGGCTATCAGCCGGCCGGTTTCGGCCATCCGCCACCCGGCCAACCGGCCCCCGGCCGCTACCCGGCGCCCACCCCGTGGAAACCGGGGGTCATCCCGTTGCGACCGTTATCGCTGAGCGACATCTTCAATGGTGCGGTGGCTTATGTTCGCGCCAACCCCAGGGCGACGCTGGGCATGACAACCGCGGTCGTGCTGATCACCTCGGTGCTCGGGTTTCTCGTGGAGTACTTCGCGCCGATGGCCCGCTCCGACATCGGGATGCTGGCCGGGATCCTTACCGGTGCGATGGCGGCGGCGCTGGCCACCATCCTGCTGTCCGGAATGCTGACCGTAGTCGTGGCCCGTGCCGTCCTGGGTCGCCCGATCACGGTCGGCGAGGCCTGGCAGCGGGTGCGGGGGCGGATGGCGACCCTGATCGTGCTGACCCTGCTGGAAGTCCTCGCCGTGGTGATGCTGGTGGTGTCGGTCGTCATGGCCATCGTCGCGGTGGCCGAGACCACCAACGGGGCCGTGGCCGCCCTGGTGGGATTTCCACTGGTACTGCTGCTGATCGCCGCTCTGGTTGTGTTCTTCACCCTGTTGTCACTGGCGCCGATGGCCATCGTGCTCGAACGTCGATCCGTGACCGCCGCGATCACCCGGTCGGTGGCGCTGGCCCGGCCACAGTTCTGGCGTCTCTTCGGGATCCGGCTGCTCGCCTCGATCGTCGCGATCCTGGTGGCGGGCGCCGTCGCGGTCCCCTTCGAATTCGTCAGCCAGCTCGTCTCCGTCGCCGACGGGCCTGAGGCCCCGGCCCTGCTACAGACGACAATCGCGACGGTCGGGGCGGCGATCGGCCAGATCATCACCACCCCGTTCACCGCCGGAGTCGCCGCTCTGCTTTATGTCGATGCCCGGATCCGGGCGGAGGCGTTCGACTTCGTCTTGCAGAGCGCGTCGGGCCACGGAGCCGACGCCGACGCCCTCTGGCTCCCCCGCTGAGACCGCACCGACATGCCCGCCATCGACATCGACCGTGAGGCGGCGCACGAGGCCGCCCAACGTGAACTCGCCAAACCGATCTATCCGCGAGCCTCGCTGAGCGATCGGATCGCCGAATGGTTCAACGACCTGATGTACCGGATGGTGAACGCCGGAGCGGAACTGCCCGGCGGGTGGTTCACCATCGTGCTTCTGGGCATCCTCGCCCTGGCCGCGATGACCGTCGCGGTGCGAATCGCCCGCCGCACCATGGGCCGCCCCGGTGATCGTCGGTTCTACGGAGGCGGGACGCTGAGCGCGGCGGAATACCGCGCCCGTGCCGAGCAGGCCGCCATCCGTGCGGACTGGGCGACCGCCATCAGGCAGCGACTGCGCGCTATCGGCCGCCAGCTCGAGGAGGACGGTGCCCTCAGCCCCGTTCCCGGTCGAACCGCCGGCGAACTCGCCAATGAGACCGGCCGCGTCCTGCCCGGTGTTTCCGCCGAAATATCCTCGGCGGCAGCTATTTTCGATGACGTCACCTATGGCGAGCGGCCAGGCGCAGAGCCTGACTACCGGATGATCGCCGAGCTTGATGATCGGGTACGGCACCAGGTCCGCAACCGCGCCACTGGTAACGAAGTGTCCGCGCGATGACGGTCCGGCGTCGGCGGCCCGGCCGCTGGGTCGCCCTCGGGCTGCTTGCCATCATCGGATTCGCCGTGATCACGGCGTGGCTCACCGCGCCGCGACTCGGCGGCCGGATGGATCCCGAGGCCACCTCCCCCAACGGCGCCCACGCACTGGTGGCCCTGCTGCGGCAGCAGGGCGTCGAGGTGGTGGTTGCCGAAACCGTGGATGACGTGGAACGGGCAGCCCGACCCGACGCTCTGGTGCTGGTGGCCGAGACGTCCAACACTCGCGGGCAGGCCCTGCTCGACCGCCTCGCCTCGGTACCCGGCGACCTCCTGGTGGTTGAGCCCAATGTCAGCAGCCGAGAGGTCTTGGCGTCCGGGGTCACGCTGAGCAGGTCCAGCCGGCCGGAGTCGGAGCCGAACTGCGCTCTACGCGAGGCGAACCGGGCCGGCTCGGCCCAGTTGGAGACCGGCGATACCTACGGACCGGCCGGCGATGATCCGGTAACCCGATGCTACGGCGGCGTGCTGGTGCGCTACTCCGCGGATGGCCGCGCCGTCACAGTGGTCGGGACCGCCGACTTCATGACCAACGGTTCGTTGCTGAAGGAGGGCAACGCGGCGCTGGCGATGAATCTCACCGGCGACCGGTCACGGCTGATCTGGTACGCCCCCCAAAGCCTGCAGGGCGAGAGGTCGGACGGAGCGGAGATCGGCGACCTGTTGCCGGATGCCGTCTTCTGGGTGGTCGCACAGCTCTGCCTTGTCGTTGTCCTACTCGGGTTCTGGCAGGGAAGGCGGCTGGGACCGCTTGTTGCAGAACAGCTTCCGGTGGTCGTGCGGGCATCGGAAACGGTCCAGGGACGCGCCCGCCTCTATCGGTCCCGCCGGGCCAGGGGTCAGGCAGCAGCAGCGTTGCGCGCCGCGGTGCTGCAACGGGTGACCCCCCGACTCGGCCTGGGGCACAACCCATCCCAGACTGCGGTTGTCACGGCGGTCAGCCGACGGTCAGGCACTGATGACCACGCCGTACAGCGCATCCTGTTCGGCCCACCGCCGGACACCGATTCGGCTCTGTTCCACCTCGCCCAGGCGCTCGACGATATCGAAAGGCAGGTCAGTCAGTCGTGACCCGTTCTGCATCACCCACCGGAGCAGGGTACGACCCTGCCCGTGCCGCCCTGCTGGCCCTCCGCAGCGAAATAGCCAAAGCCGTTGTCGGGCAGGATGCCCTCGTCAGCGGCCTGGTCATCGCTTTGCTGTGCCGCGGTCACGTTCTGCTCGAAGGGGTTCCCGGGGTGGCCAAGACACTACTGATCCGGGCATTGGCAGCCGCTCTGCAACTGGACTTCAAACGGGTGCAATTCACCCCCGACCTGATGCCCGGCGATATCACCGGGTCGCTGGTCTACGACGCGCGCACCGCGGCGTTCACTTTCCGGGAGGGGCCGGTGTTCACCAACCTGCTGCTCGCCGACGAGATCAACCGGACGCCGCCGAAGACCCAGGCGGCGCTGCTGGAGGCCATGGAAGAGCGACAGGTCAGCGTCGACGGCGAGCCGCGCCCACTGCCGGATCCGTTCATCGTCGCAGCCACTCAGAACCCGATCGAGTACGAGGGCACCTATCAGCTTCCCGAGGCCCAACTCGACCGTTTCCTGCTCAAACTGAATGTGCCGCTGCCGAATCGGGATCAGGAGATCGCGATCCTGGGCCGGCACGC
>JAHZJY010000289.1 GCA_022600695.1 Actinomycetes bacterium
CAGCGGCAGTTGCCGGCCGGTGACACCGAGGCCGCTCAGGTATTGGGCGATCGGGGTCGGGGTGGCAGGCGTGCTCTCGGCGGTGGTGCGGGGGCTGGTCGTCGCCAGCGAGGAATAGTCCGCGGTATGGGCCTGACAGCCAACGACGAGGGTGGCCGCGGCGAGGGCGGCGGTGGCGATCCGCCTGCATCGGGCAGCGTCTCTCATTTCAGAACTGATCTACGCGTCCCCGTCGAAAAGACCCGTCACCGAGCCGTTGTCGAAGACGGCGCGGATGGTGCTGGCAAGTAGCGGGGCGATCGACAGGACGGTCAGCTGCGGGAACCGTTTGGAATCGTCTATCGGCAGGGTGTTGGTGACGATCACTTCACGCGCGCCACTGGCGGCCAGTCGTTCGGCGGCCGGGTCGGACAGCACCCCGTGCGTCGCAGCGATGATGACGTCGGCGGCCCCGTCGTCGCGCAGCAGTTTCACCGCCCCGGCGATGGTCCCGCCGGTGTCGATCATGTCGTCGGTCAGCACGCAGGTCTTCCCGGCCACCTCGCCGACCACGCGATTGGCCACCACCTGGTTGGGCACCCTGGGGTCGCGGGTCTTGTGGATGAAGGCCAACGGTGCACCACCAAGGGCGTCGGCCCACTTCTCGGCGACGCGAACCCGGCCGGAATCCGGGGAGACGACGACGATGTTCTCGCAGGCGTAGTTGTCCTTGATGTATCCGGTGAGCAGATTCTGCCCGCGCATGTGGTCCACCGGTCCGTCGAAGAAACCCTGGATCTGGTCGGTGTGCAGGTCTACCGACACGATCCGGTCGGCACCGGCGGTTTTGAACAGGTCGGCAACCAGCCGCGCGGAGATCGGCTCACGGCCCCGGTGTTTCTTGTCTTGGCGGGCGTAGGGATAGAACGGCAGGATCGCGGTGATGCGCTTGGCGCTGCCACGTTTGAGTGCGTCGATCATGATCAGCTGTTCCATCAGCCACTTGTTCAGCGGTGCCGGATGTGATTGCAGCACGAACGCGTCGCAGCCGCGCACCGACTCGTCGAACCGCACGAAGATCTCCCCGTTGGCGAAATCCCGGGCGGTCTGGGCGGTGACGTGAACGTCGAGTTCCTTGGCGACCTGCTCGGCGAGTTCGGGGTGTGCGCGCCCGGAGAACAGCATCAGGTTCTTGCGGTTGTCAATCCACTCGGTGCCCACTGCGCTGCCTTTACCGGTCGGGGGTCGGTACGCGCCTCATCGTACGGTGCTCGGCAGGCCTCAGAGCTGTTCGGGGTCGTCCGATTCGGCTTTCGCCCGGGCGGCCGCACGGGCGGATTCGCTGTCCGGCCGATGGCGCAGTACCCAGTCCTCGATGATGCGCTGCTGTCCTGCCGAGATCGCCAGGGCGCCGGGCGGCACATCCCCGCGCAGTACGGTGCCGGCGCCGGTGTAAGCACCGTCGCCGATGGTGACCGGCGCGACGAACATCGTGTCACTGCCGGTGCGTACATGTGAGCCGACGGTGGTCCGACTCTTGGTCTCCCCGTCGTAGTTGACGAACACGCTGGACGCCCCGATATTGCTGTAGTCGCCGATGTCGGCGTCGCCGACGTAGGTCAGGTGCGGAACCTTCGTGCCGGTACCGATCGAGGCGTTCTTGGTCTCGACGAATGCTCCGAGCTTTCCGTCGGCACCGAGTCGGGTGCCGGGCCGTAGGAAGGTGAACGGCCCGACGTCGGAACGGGCGCCGATGATCGCCTCGCTGCCGTGGGTGCGGACCACCGAAGCCCCGTCGCCGACGTGGACATCGGTGAGCGTGGTGTCCGGTCCGATCCGGCAATGCGCCCCGACACGGGTGCCGCCGAGCAGTTGACTCCCGGGCTGCACGACGGTGTCACGACCGATCGATACGTTCACGTCGATCCAGGTGGACGTCGGGTCGACGATCGTTACTCCGGACCGCTGGTGCGTGGCGACGATACGCCGGTTCAGCTCGGCGGCCAGGTCGGACAGTTGTACCCGGTCGTTCACCCCGGCGACTACGGCCGCATCATCGACATGATTGGCGTGCACGGCATGCCCGTCGGCCCGCACGATCGAGATGACGTCGGTGAGATACAGCTCGTGCTGGGCGTTGTCCGACGAAAGCCGGCTCAGCGCGGAACGGAGTTCGGCGATATCGAAAGCGTAGATGCCGGCATTGACCTCCCGGATTGCCCGCTGCTGGGGAGTGGCGTCGGTCTCCTCCACGATCGCGATGACCTCGCCGTCCTGGGTTCGCAGGATGCGGCCGTAGCCGGTCGAGTCCGGCACCGTCGTGGTCAGCACCGTCACCGCGGCCGGCTCGCTGCGGTGAGTGGCGATCAGAGCGGTCAGGGTGCCGGAATCGAGCAGCGGGATATCGCCGGAGGTGACGACCACCACGCCGTCGAAGTCCGCCGGCAGTGCCGACAGTCCGCAGAGTGTCGCGTGGCCGGTTCCCAGCTGCTGCTCTTGTACGGCGACGTCGATCGGGCGGCGGAGGCCGGCGGCGAGTTCGCCGACGACCGGGGCGATCCGATCGCGGTCCTTGCCCAGAACCACCACCAGGTGTTGCGGGTCGACCTCGGCGAGGGCGTGCAGCGCATGCGAGAGCATGCTGCGCCCGCCCAGGGCATGCAGAACTTTCGGGATGTCGGACCGCATCCGGGTGCCGGCGCCGGCGGCCAGCACGAGAACCGCGGAATCGGTGGTGGTCATGGGAACCTCGCCGTCATTGCGGACCTCTGATTGTGCGGTGTCGTACGGGACACGCCGACCCGACCGTACCTATCCGCACAGTCGTGGGTCTCGGTGAGCCTCGCTCCCGTACCGGTGGTCGCTCGGTGAGCCTCGCTCCCGAACCGGTGGTCGCTCGGTGAGCCTCGCTCCCGAACCGGTGGTCGCTCGGTGAGCCTCGCTCCGCCGCCAGGACTCGAACCTGAACTATCTGAACCAAAATCAGACGTGCTGCCAATTACACCACGGCGGATCGCCCGATTGAGACTGTAGTCCACCTGAGTACCCTGATAGCCGTGGCAGCATCGGAGAGCCGGCCGCGGCCACCACGAGTCAGGATGACCGGCAGCGCACGCCGCCACCAGTTGATCAACATCGCCCGTTCACTGTTTGCCGAACGCGGGTATGAGAGCACCTCCATCGAGGAGGTTGCCCAGCGGGCGGGGGTCTCCAAACCGGTGGTATACGAGCACTTCGGCGGCAAAGAGGGGCTGTACGCGGTCGTCGTCGACCGGGAGATGTCGGCCCTGTTGGACGGCATCACCTCATCGCTCACCAATAACCGGTACCGGCCCCGGGTCGAACGCGTGGTGCTGGCCCTGCTGACCTACGTCGAGGAGCGCACCGACGGCTTCCGCCTGCTGCTGCGGGACTCTCCGGCGGCGATCAGTTCGGGTACCTATTCCAGCCTGATCAACGACGCCGTCAACCAGGTCGGGTCCATCCTGGCGGGCGATTTCACCCGCCGCGGCCTGGACCCGGAATTGGCGCCGTTGTACGCCCAGGCACTGGTGGGTTCGGTGACGATGACCGCGCAGTGGTGGCTGGACGCCCGCGAGCCCACAAAGGAAGTAGTCGCCGCCCATCTGGTGAACATGATGTGGAACGGCCTGACCAACCTTGAGGTCGACCCGCAGCTACAGGGGGAATAGTCATCACCCGAATCGCCCCCGCCGCAGGGGTTTCAGTTTCTTTACCTGGGATGATCGCACCATGACCGCACCGGGTCGCCGTCCTGTCCAGCCACCCCTCGCAGGCCTGGTCGATATCGCGCTCACCGCCCCGGCGTTCGGCGGTCTCGCCGACCGGGCCGCGGAACGTCCCCGCGAATTGGCGGTGGTCGGCCCGGCCAGTTCGCAGCTTTTCACTGCCTGCGCGCTGGCCCGCGGTGGTCCGCTTCTGGTGGTGACCGCGACCGGCCGGGAGGCCGATGACCTCACCGCCGAACTTCGCGGGGTCTACGGCGCTGCCGCAGCCCTATTCCCGTCCTGGGAGACGCTCCCGCATGAGCGGTTGTCGCCGGGTGTGGACACCGTCGGCGCCCGGATGATGTTGCTGCGCAGGTTGGCCGACCCGGCCGACGACCGGCTGGGCCCGCCGCTCCGGATTGTCGTGACGACGGTGCGCTCGCTACTGCAGCCAATGGCCACCGGACTGGTCGAGAACGAGCCGGTCATGCTCGCTCCCGGTGTTGAGTTCGACTTCGACCGACTGGTGACACGGCTGGTCGAGCTCGCCTACGGCCGGGTCGACATGGTGGCCCGGCGCGGCGAGTTCGCGGTGCGCGGAGGCATCCTCGACATATTCCCGCCCACCGCCGAGCATCCGGTCCGGGTCGAATTCTGGGGCGACGAGATTACCGAGATGCGGATGTTCGCCGTCGCCGATCAGCGCTCCATCCCGGAGCTCGATGCCGGAGTGGTGGTTGCGGTTCCGTGCCGAGAACTGCTACTCACACCGGAAGTCCGCTCCCGGGCAGCGGAATTGGCCGCTGGGGTCCCCCGCGACCAGAACAGTCTTACCGGTGGTGTCGCGGATATGCTCGCCAAACTGGCCGAAGGGATCCCGGTCGACGGTATGGAGGCGCTGGCGCCAGTGCTTCGTCCAGGGAACCTCGGGCTGCTCGTCGATCACCTGCCGGCCGGGGCTCCGCTGCTGGTGTGCGACCCGGAAAAGGTTCGGACCCGCGCGGCCGACCTGATCAAGACCGGCCGGGAGTTCCTGGAGGCGTCCTGGTCGGTCGCCGCCGTCGGCGGAGACGCCCCGATCGATGTCGAGCAACTCGGTGGTTCGGGCTTTCGCACTCTCGACGATGTCCGGGCGGCTGCTGACGCGGGCGGCCACCCGTGGTGGACGGTCGGCCAGCTTTCCTGCGATGGTGCGGTGGATCTCGAGGTGCGGCCCGCGCCCGTGGCCCGCGGTCAGCAGTCCGGCGCCGAGGAGATCTTCGCGATGCTGCGCGCACACGTGGTCACCGGCGGCCTCGCCGCGGTCGTCACGCCTGGTACCGGAACCGCTCAACGGGTGGTGGAACAACTCGGCGAGCATGACACCCCCGCCGGGCTGCTCGCGGCCGGGGAGCCACCCCGGTCCGGTGTGGTGGGTGTACTGAAGGGCCCGCTACACAACGGGATCGTGGTGCCCGGTGCGGATCTGGTGGTGATCACCGAGACCGATCTGACCGGCAACCGGGCTACCGGCCCGGAGGGCCGGAGGCTGGCGGCCCGGCGTCGCAACACCGTCGATCCGCTGGCGCTGACCGGCGGCGACCTGGTGGTGCACGACCAGCACGGTATCGGCAGATTCATCGAGATGGTGGAGCGCACGGTGGGTGGCGCCCGCCGCGAGTATCTGGTTCTGGAGTACGCGTCCGGCAAGCGTGGCCAGAGGGCCGACAAGTTGTTCGTGCCGATGGACTCACTCGATCAACTCTCCCGCTATGTCGGCGGCGAGCAGCCCGCCCTGAGCAAACTGGGCGGCAGCGACTGGGCTAACACCAAAACGAAGGCACGCAAAGCAGTTCGCGAAATCGCCGGCGAGCTCGTCGCGCTTTACGCCAAGCGGCAGGCAGCGCCCGGACATGCGTTCGCCCCGGACAGCCCATGGCAGGCCGAGATGGAGGACGCTTTCGGGTTCACCGAAACCGTGGACCAGTTGACCGCCATTTCCGAGGTCAAATCCGATATGGAGAAAGCCGTCCCGATGGACCGGGTGGTGTGCGGGGACGTGGGCTACGGCAAGACCGAGATCGCCGTGCGGGCGGCGTTCAAGGCGGTGCAGGACGGTAGGCAGGTCGCCGTGTTGGTCCCCACCACACTGCTGGCCGATCAGCACCTGCAGACCTTCACCGAGCGGATGGCGGGCTTCCCGGTAACGGTCAGGGGACTGTCTCGGTTCACCGACCCGGGCGAGTCCAGAACGGTCGTCGAGGGTATGGCCGACGGAGGGGTGGACATCGTGATCGGCACCCACCGGCTGCTGCAGACGGGTGTGCGGTGGAAGGATCTCGGTCTGGTGGTGGTCGATGAGGAACAGCGCTTCGGTGTCGAGCACAAGGAACACATCAAGGCGCTGCGCACCCACGTCGATGTGCTGACCATGAGCGCCACCCCGATTCCGCGCACCCTGGAGATGAGCCTGGCCGGCATCCGCGAGATGTCGACCATCCTCACTCCTCCCGAAGAGCGCTATCCCGTGCTGACCTTCGTGGGCCCGCACGACGATAAGCAGGTGGCGGCGGCGCTGCGTCGCGAACTGCTGCGCGACGGACAGGTGTTCTACGTGCATAACCGGGTGCGCACCATCGATCAGGCCGCTGCGCGGGTCCGTGGGTTGGTTCCCGAGGCGCGGGTCGCCGTCGCGCACGGTCAGATGCCCGAGGAGGCGCTTGAGAGCACCGTGCAAGGCTTCTGGAACCGGGAGTACGACATTCTGGTCTGCACCACGATCGTGGAGACCGGGCTGGACATCTCCAATGCCAACACCCTGATCGTGGAGCGGGCCGACACCTTTGGTCTCTCCCAGTTACATCAGCTGCGCGGCCGGGTCGGTCGCAGCCGTGAGCGCGGCTACGCCTACTTCCTGTACCCGCGGGACACTCCGCTCACCGAGACCGCTCATGACCGACTGGCAACCATCGCCCAGAACAACGAACTCGGTGCCGGTATGGCGGTTGCGTTGAAGGACTTGGAGATTCGCGGGGCCGGCAACGTCCTGGGCGCCGAGCAGTCCGGGCATGTCGCGGGCGTCGGCTTCGATCTGTACGTCAGGCTGGTCGGGGAGGCCGTCGAAGCGTATCGGGCCGCGGCCGACGGCAAGACGGTGACGACCGCCGAGGAGGCCAGGGACGTCCGCATCGACCTGCCGGTCGATGCGCACCTGCCGCCGGATTACATCGGCAGTGACCGGCTTCGGCTCGAGGGTTACCGGCGGCTGGCGTCGGCGGCAGATGAGGCGGCCGTCGCAGCGGTGATCGACGAACTCATTGACCGTTACGGGCCACTGCCCGAGCCGGCGAAGCGCCTGGTGGCGGTGGCCCGGTTGCGCCTGCTGTGTCGCCGCTACGGCGTCACCGAACTCGCCGCCACCGCAACCGGTTCGGCGGCAACGCTGCGGGTGGCGCCGCTGACGCTGGCCGACTCCGCGCAGGTTCGCCTGGCCCGGATGTACCCCTCGGCCCGGTATCGGGCCACCACAGCCGCCGTGCAGGTGCCCATCCCGCGGGCCACCGACGCGGTGGGGGCTCCCCGGATCCGTGATCTGGAACTTGTCCAGATGGCGGTTGATTTGCTTCTCGCGCTTGACGGCCGCCCGATGGGGGACGTTGATGTAACGACGGTCGATGCGATCACCCGTGCTGGTTCGACGGTCCTGACCGGCGGAAAGGAGGTGGCCCGATGACGGTGATCCTGGTGGACCCGCGAAGACCTGCCCTGGTGCCGATCGAAGCAGTGGAACTGCTCGGGGGCGATGTTCAGTACACCGAGGAGATGCCGATCCGGGTGCAGTGGTCGCTGCCCTCGGCGCGGTCGGCCCTGATCGGTCCCGCGGCGCCGGTGCTGCTGTCATCCGATCCCGGCCACCCCGACGTCCGGGACCGGCTGGCAGGCGGCGAGCGGGTGATGTCCGTCGCGGCGCCGCGACCCGGTGAGCGGCTGGTCGACGCGGTGGAGATTATGGACAAGCTGCGCACCTCTGGGCCGTGGGAGAGCGAGCAGACCCACGATTCGCTGCGGCGCTATCTTCTTGAGGAGACCTACGAGCTGTTCGACGCTGTCCGCGGCGGAAACCCCGACGAGCTGCGCGATGAACTCGGCGATGTCTTGTTGCAGGTGCTGTTTCATGCCCGCATCGCCGAGGAGGCTGCTCAGCATCCGTTCACCATCGATGATGTCGCCGATGCGCTGGTGCGAAAACTCGCACACCGGGTGCCGGCCGTTCTGGCCGGGCAGCGGATCAGCCTGGAGGATCAGTTGGTTCAGTGGGAACAGCGGAAAGCCCTGGAGCGCTCCGGGCGGGGGTCCTGCGTCGACGGCTTGCCCACCGGGCAGCCCGCGCTCGCGCTGGCGCAGAAGGTTTTCGACCGGGTATCGGCGGCCGGATGTCCTCCTGAGCTGATCCCGCCTGCCATGACGGCGGTATCGGTGAGTCCAGGCGGCGATGCCGAGAACGAGTTGCGGACCACGGTGCTGGAGTTCATGGATGCCGTGCGTGCCGCTGAGCGCTCGATCGGTGCTTCCGGGCCGATCAGCGCCGAACAGTGGCGCATCGGTCTGGGCTAGCGGGCGATCGCGGGCATTTCGGTTCCCGCTAACGAAACCGGTGCCGTGGAACGATAGGGAGGGAAAAGTACGGAGAGTAGGAGTTTCGTGTCACCGTCACGCCGGGTGGGCGCCGTCGTCGTGGCATTGCTCTGCCTGCTGGCCCCCGCCTGCTCCCTGCAGTCCGGCCCACCCATCCCCAGAGGCGTCCCGCCGCCGGCGGGTGATCCGGTGCCGGCCATCAATACCCAAGGACCGGGCCGTCCGGCCGACCAGCTTCGGGCATGGGCCGAACGACGCGCCCCGGCCCTCGGCATCCCGATCTCGGCTCTGGAGGCGTATGGATACGCGGCGCGGGTGGCCGAAGTGGAGAACCCGGAGTGTCACCTGTCGTGGACCACGCTGGCCGGAATCGGCATGGTGGAAAGCCACCACGGCACATATCGCGGGGCCGAGATCGCGCCGAATGGCGACGTGAGCCCACCTATCCGGGGGGTCGATCTGGACGGGACCAACGGAAACCTCGAGATCATCGACTCGGAGACGTCGACGGCCGACGATCCGGTTTACGCAAGGGCTATGGGCCCGATGCAATTCATTCCTGAGACTTGGCGGCTGTACGGCGTTGACGCCAACAACGATCGCGTGATCAGCCCCGACAATTTCGATGATGCCGCCCTGTCTGCTGCGGGCTACCTGTGCTTCCGCGGTAAGGACCTGGCCACGCCGCGCGGCTGGATGAACGCCCTGCGGGCCTACAACGACTCCGAGCCCTATGCGCGTGCGGTCCGGGACTGGGCTACCGCCTATGCGGCCGGCAGGCCGCTCTAGCCGCCCATGCGGCCGGCAGGCCGCTCTAGCCGCCCATGCGGCCGGCAGGCCGCTCTAGCC
>JAHZJY010000290.1 GCA_022600695.1 Actinomycetes bacterium
ACGATCGCCGGCGCGGTGTCCGGCGGGGGCCGCGCCGCCCCGATGACCCCGGCCCAGGCCGTGCTGGCCGCCCACCGCGGCGCCACGTACCTGATCTGGAACGGTCAACGCAGCCGCATCGATCCGACCGACCGCGCCGTGACCTTCAACCTCGGCCTGGACCCCGGCGTGACCCGGCCGGTCGAGATGTCCAACGCCCTCTTCGACGCCCTGCCGGCCACCGAACCCCTTACCGTGCCGACGATTCCGGCGGCGGGAAGCCCGTCGCGGCTACTGCCCGGGTCGGTGGTGGGGCGGGTGTTGGAGACCCGCGACGCCAACGGCGCGGCCAGCGGTTTCTATGTGCTGCTGGCCAATGGGGTGCAGCGGGTCACCGCGTTCGTCGCCGACCTGTTGCGGACGGCCGACAGTCAGGGGGCCACCACACCCCAGTTGGTCTCGCCGGATGTTCTCGTCGATATCCCGGAGGTTCAAGTCCTGCCCGTCGGCCGCTACCCCACCGGGAAGCTGGACTTCGTCGATACCGGAGCCAACCCGGTCAGCTGTGTCGCCTGGGCGAAACTGGCCACCGACCCGCAGGCGGGCGTCACGGTGTTCAGCGGGCGAGGTCTGCCGACCCCACCGGCGCTGGACTCCCGCCTGGTCGCGCTGGTGCGGGATATCCGTGATCCGGATTCGGTCGAAGCGAATCAGACCCTGATCCTGCCGGGCGCGGCGAACTTCATCGCCACGACCAGCGCCGCCCTGACCGCCGACACCCGGGAAAGCCTCTACTGGATCTCGCCGCAGGGTGTCCGCTACGGAATCGCTCCCGATCGGGACACCGTGCAGGCCCTGGGAATCGATCCGCGACGGGCGGTGCAGGCACCGTGGCCGATCATCCGGACCTTCGCGGCCGGTCCATCGATCAGCCGGGCGGACGCCCTGTTGGCACGGGACGCGATCAGCCCGGCCGGCCCGGCGACCCCGCTGGCCGCGCCCGGGGACACGGGAGGGTAGGGATGTCCAAGAGAGGGTTCGTCCGGGGCTCCAGAACACCGGTGCCGACGGTGCCGCCGGTGCGGGTCGCGGTGGCACCGCCGCTGGCGCTGCCGGAGCGAGAGCCGCGCAATATCCTGCTGATGATCGCCGCACCGGCGCTGCTGGTGGGGATCATCGGGACGCTGGTCGTGATGTACACCTCCGGCGTGCGGTCGCTGCAGTCCGGCTTCTTCCCGCTGATCGGTCTGGTCGGATTCGCGGCCCTGATGTTCACCGGGCGGTTCGGCCGGGGACGCCGGATCAGCTGGGGTGAACAGGAAAAGCAGCGCCGAAGCTATCTGCGTCAACTCGACGAGGACCGGGACGAGGTTCAACGCGCCGCGCAGCAGCAGCGCCGAAGCGCGCTGTTCGTCCACGGCGACCCGCAGAACCTCGACACCGTCATCGGGGGCCCGCGGATGTGGGAACGGCGCCCGGCCGACCCGGACTTCCTCGACCTCCGGCTGGGGATCGGCGTGCAGGCCACCGCGGATTCGGCGGTGTCGCTGCAGTGGCCGGAGGTGCCGGTCGGTGAGGAACTCGAACCGGTCAGCGGCCGGGCGTTGCGGGATTTCATTCTGGAGCAGAGCCGGATCCGCGATGTCGCGAAGGTGCTGAGTCTGCGTTCCAAACCGGGTTTCAGTTTCATCGGCGCGGACCCGGCGGAGCTGCACGCCCTGGCCAGATCGCTGCTGTGCTCGCTGGCGGTGCACCACAGTCCGGCCGAGCTGAAGCTGATGGTCGTCACCCGACACCCCGAGCAGTGGTCGTGGCTGGTCTGGTTGCCGCACAACCAGCATGACGCGATGTTCGACGCGTGCGGTCTGCGCCGGCTGGTGTTCACCTCACCGGCGGAACTCGAGGAGGCGCTGGACGCCGAGTTGCACCGCAAAGGCCGTGGGCCGTGGGCCCCGCCGAGTGGGACGAGCCCCACGACCACCCCCTCGCCGCTGGTCACCGGGGCGGGATCAGCGCTGGGGCCGCACTGGGTCATCGTGGATGACAACGTGGGTATGCCCGAGCAGTGGGAGGCGGTGACCGGCCAGAAGGGGATGGCCGGGATCACCGTGCTGCGGCTGGCGGCCCGGCCCGGCGAGGGGGTGGGCTTCGGCGAGCCCTCCGAGCGGTTCGAGCTCCGGCACGGACGGCTGCGGCACCGCGAGGCGTTCTATGCCGTCGCCGACCTGCTCGCCGAGACCACCGCCAACCGGTATGCGCGCGCGCTGGCCCGCTGGTCGCCGACGACCGCCGGTGCACTGGCCGAGACCGACAGCCAGGGCGCGGAGCTGTTACGGGCGTTGGGAGTCGACGATCCCCGGCGTCTGGACCTCGACCGGTTGTGGGCGGACAGCCGCGGCCGGGGCGATCCGCGCTGGGCGATGATCCCGGTGGGCGTCAAACCGGGCGGGGAGTTGCAGTACGTCATCCTGCGCGCCAAGGACTTCGGTGGCTACGGATTTCACTCCGTGGTGATCGGGACCTCGGGCTCAGGGAAGTCGGAGTACTTTCTGGCCCTGTGCAACGGCATCGCGCTGACCCACTCGCCGGAAACCTTCATCGTCATCTTCGTCGACATGAAGTTCGAGTCGGCGGCCCAGGACCTGGCGGGGCTGCCGCATGTCGCGGCCTCGCTGTCCAATCTCGGCAAGGATGACCGTCACCTCGCCGAGCGGATGCGAAAGGCCGTCGACGGTGAGATGGCCAGGCGCTACGCCCTGTTCAAACAGGCCGGCGCGCGCGATGCCAACGAGTACGAGGAGATGCGGCTGGCCGGGCGGGATCTCGAACCCGTGCCGATCCTGCTGGTCATCATCGACGAGTACCTCGAGCTGTTCCACCACCACCCGGACTGGATAGACCTGGTTATCCACATCGGCCAGGAAGGGCGCGGCTGCAACGTGTTCTTCACCCTCGGTGGTCAGCGGTTGGACCTGTCATCGTTGAGTAAAGCCAAGAGCAACATCGCCTTTCGGGTGGCGCTGCGCGCCGAGACCGCCGAGGACTCCCGCGATGTGATCGGCAGCGACGCCGCCCTACACCTGCCCTCGAAGGAGAACGGGTACGGCCTGCTCAAGATCGGCCCGCGTGAGTTGGAGCAGTTCCGGTGCTTCTATGTGTCGGCACCGTTCGTGGTGCCGAGGAAAACCGTCGCCGCCGATACCACGGTTGCGGTCAGCTTCACCCGGCCGCGCTCGCTGACCTGGGAGTACCAGCCACTCAACGCCGACGACAGCCGGGCGCTCGCGGTCGCCGACGAACCGGAGGAGCCCGACGAATTCCTTTACCACGCGGACGGTTTCAAGCGGAAGAAGCTGCTGGACGTCATCCGGGAGTCGTTGGTCTCGCACCCGGCCCGGGCACCCCACCGAATCTGGCTGCCACCGCTGGAGACCGGTGAGACCGCCGATGCACTGGTGCGACGATGGCGGGGTAAACCGTGGTGGGTGGACTACGGCCGGAACCCCGGCCTGGTCTTCCCGGTGGGTGTCGAAGACTTCCCCGAGGAACATGACCAACGGGTGCATGTGCTGGACGCCGAGATGGACAACATCATGGTGGTCGCCACCGCTCAGCGGGGAAAGTCGACCACCCTGATGACGCTGATCACCACTGCGGCGCTGATGTACACCCCGGAACGGGTCACGTTCTACTGCATGGGCGCCTCGCTGTACCCGGTGGAGGCCTATCCGCATGTCGCCGGTGTGGTCAGCATCACCGATGCCGAGGGGATGTCGAGGACGGTCGCGACGGTCGAGGGGCTGATCCGGGCCCGGGAGGCGTCGTTCAAGCGCTATCAGATGGATATTGCGGAATTCCGGGACCGTCGGTTCGGCACTCCGGCCGGCGGCGGCACCGACCCGGAGGACAAGTTCGGCGACGTGTTCCTGGTGATCGACAACTTCGGCGACCTGTATGACAAGGACAACGGCCTCGGCGACCGGACGATCGCCATTGCGCGGCAGGGCCTTTCCTACGGGGTGCATGTGATCACCAGTGCCAGCGGCTGGCTGGTCGGCCAGAAGCAGGCGCTTCTCACCGTCGCGAACGCGCGCATCCAGCTTCGGTTGAGCAACCCCGACGAGACCCAGATGGGTACCGGGATGGAACACCGACGGGCCGCCCGGCAGACCCTGGACCGGCCGGGTTTCGGTATCACCAGGACGAGCCACGAGCTGTTGATCGGCGTGCCGGAGATCCTCGATCCGGACGGTAACCGGGTGACGACCCGGGCGGTCGGGGCAGTGATCGCGGCCCAGACCGGGGCCGGGAAGGTGGAGACCCTGGCCCGCCTCCCGGAGCGAATCGCGCTGCGCGACATCGTGTCCGCCTACCGGTCGGGCAGTGCGGACATCGACGGCGACGCGGTGTTCGACATCCCGTTCGGCCTTGGCGAGAGCGCGCTCAAACCGGTGGTGCTGCCGACCCGGCAGCTGCCACACCTGCTGGTGGTCGGCCGGCAGGGCTGCGGGAAGACCACCGCGCTGGCGGCCATCGGTCAGGCGATCTCGGCCAGGCTGTCGCCCCAGCAGGCGCAGATCACCATCATCGATCCGAAGACCAGCCTGATCGGCCGGATCCCGGATGGTGCCGTTCGGGCATATGCCTACACCCCCGACGATATCGATCGCGCGCTGACCGAGATCGCCGGGATCGTCGGTGACCGGCTGCCGCCTTCCGGCCTGACCCAGGGGGAACTACTGGCCCGGCCGGCGTGGACCGGGCCGCATCACTTTGTGCTGATCGACGACGAGCACGAACTCCGAGCAGGCGGGGTGGTCGGAAAACAGGCTGCGACCGCACCGCTGTGGAACCTGATCGAACGTGGCCGCGAGGTCGGATTGCATGTCATCGCCAGCCGTCTGCCGGGGAACTGGGCCGGGGTGTCGGCGATGAGCCCGTTCCTGCAGAAGCTCACCGGTTCCCGGGCGCCCACCCTGTTCATGGACAACGACCCGCAGGCGGTCAAGGTGTTCGGGCGCACCAGCGCCCAGCAATTGCCACCCGGTCGGGGTCTGCTGGTCACCACTGACGGCGTGCTGGAGGGCGTCCTGGTCGGCGACCCGGCGTGAGAGCGGTCGCTACGATCTCCGAATGAGCGAAGAAGCCAGCACCGCCGAGGCCGTGCTCACCGAGAAGCGCGACCGGATCCTCATCGTCACCATCAACCGGCCGGAGGCCAAGAACGCGGTGAACGCCGCGGTCAGCCACGGCTTGGCGGCGGCCATGGACACCCTCGACGACGACCCGGGGCTCTCGGTGGGCATCCTCACCGGGGCCGGGGGCACGTTCTGCGCCGGCATGGACCTCAAGGCCTTCGCCCGCGGGGAGAACGTCGCGGTCAAGGGCCGCGGGCTGGGGTTCACCGAGCGTCCGCCGGTCAAACCGCTCATTGCCGCCGTCGAGGGGTATGCGCTGGCCGGCGGGACGGAATTGGCCCTGGCGACCGACCTGATCGTGGCGGCCACCGACTCGGCCTTCGGCATCCCGGAGGTCAAGCGTGGTCTGGTCGCCGCCGGCGGCGGACTGCTGCGGCTGCCGCAGCGGATCCCGTACCAGATCGCGATGGAGTTGGCGCTGACCGGCGATGTCCTCACCGCGCAGCGGGCCCACCAACTGGGACTGGTCAACGTGCTCGCCGAGCCCGGCCGGGTGCTGGAGGCCGCGATCGAGTTGGCGTCCCGGATCACCGCGAACGGGCCGTTGGCGGTCGCGGCGACCAAGCGGATCATCACCGAATCACGGGGCTGGAGCCCGGAGGATCAGTGGCGTGAGCAGCTGAGGATCATCATGCCGGTGTTCGGGTCCAAGGACGCCCAGGAGGGTGCGGTCGCCTTCGCCGAGAAGCGCGCGCCGAACTGGACCGGAAGCTAGGCCTGGCAGCCAGGCCGGCGCCCCGCCCGGCCTACTCGACCTCGATCGGCCCGTCCTGCGGGCCCTCCTCCTGTGCCGGCTGCACGGCCAGCGACGGGAAGCTGCGCAGCGGGCCGTCCGCAGTCGCGTCCCAGCCGGGGAACACCAGGTCCGACCGCAGCCAAACGGTCAGCAGTCGGGCCAGGCCGAGCAGGCTGCTCATGTGAGTGCGCTCGTGCCCGTGGCTGGCGTCGACTCCGAAGCCCAGCAGCGCCACCCGCAGATGGGCGCCGGCCTCGATCGCGGCGGCGGCATCGGAGCGGTAGTGGGCGAAGGTGTCGCGTACGACCTCGATATCGTGCTGCCGCGCCAGCGCGTGCAGTCGCCGGGTCAGGTGGTAGTCGAACGGACCGACGCTGTCGGCCATGGTCACCGTCACCGCCGTCTCCCTGGACTGCTGGCCGGGGGCGACGATGGCGGCATCGATCGAGACCATCTCGGCGACGTCCGCGTCGAGTCCGTGGCTGGCGCCGTGCCCGATTTCCTCGGTGCAGGTCACCAGCAGTTGGGCACGCACCGGCAGTTCGACGCCGGCCTCCTTCAGCGCTTTCAGGGCGGCGAGCGTGGCCGCCACACCGGCCTTGTCATCCAGGTGCCGGGAGCGGATGAATCCGTTGTCGGTGATCAGCGGATGCGCCAGGGGCGCGACGAAGTCCCCGACATCCAGGCCGAGGGCGCGGAGGTCCTCGACGCTGGAAGCGTGCTCATCCAGGCGAACCTCGACGTGCTCCCAGGAGACGCCCTGCGAGTCGACCTCGTCGTTCCAGCGGTGCCCCGAGGCTTTCAGCGGCAGCACCTGTCCGTGGTAGACGGTCTCCAGATCGTCGGGGAAGACCCGCACGTCGGCGCCCTCGGAGAACCGCGCGGAGTGAGTCCCGACCGGTTTCAGTTCCAGGCGGCCGTTGCTCTTCAGGGTGCGGATCATGGCGCCGATCGTGTCGGTGTGCACCACGGCCGCGCGGCTGGCCTCGGAGTCCGACGGCCCGCCCAGATCCGCCACGATGGTGCCGCGCCGGGTCACGACGAATGGCACACCCAGCCGGTCCAACCGCTCGCCGACGTACTGCTGGACATGGTCGGTCCGCCCGGTCGGGCTGGGAATGTCCAGCAGTTCCAGCAGCACCCGGCGCAGGAAGTCCAGGTCGATCTCCAGAGTGGTGTCGAGGCTGGTCTCCGGGGCGGTCATCCCTGCACCGTAGCGGTGCCCGGGTCGGCAGCGCCTCCGTGGCGCGCGGGACGGCGGGTCTTCGCGGCCCGGGCCGCCTGCGAGGGCGAGGCCGTGGTCGGGAACAGCAGATCCACGAACCGCTCGGTGGTCGGCTGCGGCTCGTGGTTGGCCAGCCCCGGACGCTCGTTGGCCTCGATGATGACGTACTCGGGCTGGTCCGGCGCGGGCGCCAGCACGTCGATCCCGGTGACCGGGATCGCCAGCGCCCGACTCGCCGCGACACACGCCTCCGCCAGCACCGGGTGCAACTCGGAGGTGACATCGTGAATGGTCCCGCCGGTGTGCAGATTGGCGGTCCTGCGCACCGTGAGTTCCTCGCCTTTCGGCAGGACATCGTCCATCGACCAGCCCGCTTCGGCCACGGTGTCGGTGGTGCCGGAGTCCACGGGGATTCGCGACTCGCCGCCGGTGGCCGCGGCGCGACGCCGCGACTGCCGCTCGATCAACTGCCCGATGGTGTGGGCGCCGTCCCCGAGAACCCAGGCCGGCCGGCGTATCGCGGCCGCCACCACCTTGTGATCGATGACGAGCACCCGGATGTCCTGGCCGGCCACCATCTCCTCGATCAGGACGTCGGGGCAGTAACCGCGGGCGTCGGCGACCGCCCGTCGCAGCGACTCCGGGTCGGCGACGCCCACCGTGATCCCCTGGCCCTGTTCGCCGCGGGCGGGCTTGACCACGACCGTCCCCACCTCATTGAGGAAGTCCACATTCGCGGTCTCGTCACCGGCGGTGACACCACGCGGGATCCGCAGCTCAGCGTCCGACAGGACGCGCCGGGTCACTCGCTTGTCATCACACCGGGCCATTGCCAGCGCGCTGGTCAACTCCGACAGCGACTCGCGGGTGTGCATCACGCGGGCACCCTGGGTGAGCCTCAGCTCCCCCCACTGCGGGTCGGTCACCTCCACCCGGATGCCGCGGCGCAGCGCCTCGTCGGCGACGATCTTCGCGTACGGGTTCAGCTCGTCGTAGTGCTCCGGCGGCGCGGCGCGGAACAGCCGCTCGTTGATCGGGTTCTTACGCTTGACCACCAGTTCGGGCACCTGGTGGAAGCCCAGCCGCTCGTAGAGCCGGATGGCGCCGGTGTTGTCGGCGAGCACCGACAGGTCGACGAAGGCACGCCCCCGCGCGGCCATCTCGGCGGCCAGCCGGCCGAGCAGCGCCTGGCCCAGGCCCATGGGGGCGACGTCGGGATCCACCGTCAGGCACCACAACGAGGACCCGTTGGCCGGGTCATCGAACAGTGCCGCGTGATCCACGACGGTGACGGTGCCGATCAACGGACCCGTGGACAGCGACGCCACCAGGTGCAGCACCTCGGGCCGGGAAGCCACCTGCAGCAGCACGTCCGACGGTGCGGTGACCATTCCGTTGCGGGCATAGATCGCGTTGACCGCGTCCGCCTCCTCGATGGTTCGTAACTCGGTGATCGTGACATTCGGGGGCGGCTCGGAGCTGATCCCCTCGGCCGGCAGATCGAGGCGGAAGGTCAACGACGGGTCCACGAAGAACTCGTCCGGGTGGTCGGCGACGAACACATGGGCGTCCCGGAGGTAGATGCAGATATCGCGGGTGCCCTCGATCTCCGCGCGCAGCACCTCGGCGGCCTGGCTGCGGTCGGCGAAGGTCTGCCCGAACACGATCTGGCCCCAGCCGCAGTCCAGCGCCACCCCCGGCGAGGGATGGCTGTGCTCGACATCGGCGTGCGGAATCCGCGGGTCGCCGCCCGGGCCGATGACCTCCCGCGCCGGGGGCGCCTCGCGGTTCCCCTCCACCTCAGATGCCATGGGTCTGCAGCCACATCTCGAGCAGGCCGAGTTGCCAGAGCTTGTTGCCCAGCAGCGGCGTCAGCTCGCTGTTCGGGTCGGCCAGCAACGCGTCGACATAGTCGGCGCGGAACATCCCGCGTTCCCGCGCAGCGGGGTCGTGCAGGGCGTCGCGCACCCGGGCGAGCACCTTGCCCTCGAGGTGGGTGATACCGGGGACGGGGAAGTACCCTTTCGGCCGGTCGATCACCTCCGGTGGCAACATCCGGCGGCCGATGGACTTCAGCACGCCCTTGCCGCCCTCGGCGAGTTTGAGATCCGGGGGGCAGGTCGCGGCGAGTTCGACGAACTCGTGGTCGAGGAACGGCACCCGAGCCTCGAGCCCGTGCGCCATCGTCATGTTGTCGACCCGCTTGACCGGATCGTCGACGAGCATGACCTCGGTGTCGATCCGCAGCGCGGCGTCCACCGCCGTCTGGGCGCCGGGGGCCGACATGTTGGCGGTCACGAACTCGCGCGCCGGGTCGCCGGCGGGCAGGTAGTCGGGGCTGAGCACGCGGGCCAGCCCGGCGGCATCGCGATCGAAGAAGGCCTTGGCGTAGGTGTCTACCGCAGCCTCGCGCGGTACCCCTGCCAACGGCGGATACCAGTGATACCCGCCCAGGATCTCGTCGGCTCCCTGGCCGGACTGGACGACTTTCAGGTGCCGGGCGACGGCCTCGGACAGCAGGTAGAAGGCAACGGCGTCATGGCTGACCATCGGTTCGGCCATCGCGTGGACCGCGGCCTCCAGCGGAGGGAGCAGGTCGGTGTGCGGAATGAGGATGCGGTGGTGATCGGTCTCGAACCGTTTGGCGATCACATCGGAATACTGGAACTCGTCACCCTCCCGGCCGCCCACGGACTCGAAGCCGATCGAGAACGTCGACAGCCCGGTCTGCCCCTGCTCGGCCAGCAGCGCCACCACCAGTGAGGAATCCAGTCCGCCGGACAGGAGAACCCCCACCGGGACATCGGCGACCATCCGCCGGCGGACCGCGGTGGACAGCGACTCCGCGAGCGCGTCCTGCCAGTCGTTCTCGGTCCAGTCGCTGCGGCCGGCGTCGCGGGCGAACGGCGCGTCCCAGTAGCGGTGCTCGCGCCGCGTACCGTCCGGTTCGTAAACCCGCACGGTCGCGGGCGGCAGTTTCCGCACGCCGTTGAGGATGGTGCGGGGCGGGGGCACCACCGAGTGGAATGACATGTAGTGCGCCAGGGCCACGGTGTCGATGCTGGTGTCGAGTCCGCCGCCGGCCAGCAGTGCGGGCAGGGTGGACGCGAACCGCACGGTGTCGCTGGACTCGGCCACATACAACGGTTTGATCCCGAGCCGGTCGCGTGCGAGGACGACGCGGTTGGTGTCCCTTTCGACAATGGCCACCGCGAACATCCCGATGAGGTGTTCGACGAAGGCCTCGCCCCATTCGGTGTAAGCCTTCAGCACCACCTCCGAATCGCCGTGGGAGAAGAACCGGTGGCCTTTGCCGGTGAGTTCTTCGCGCAGTTCGACGTAGTTGTAGATGCAGCCGTTGAACACACCGGTGATACCCGCGGCGGAGTCGACGATCGGCTGCCCGCTCGCGGCGGACAGGTCGATGATCTTCAGGCGCCGGTGCGCCAGCGCGACCCGGCCGGAAGCCCAGGTGCCCGAGTCGTCGGGTCCGCGGTCGGCCATCGTCGATGCCATCCGGTCGACGGTGACCACATCCGCCCGCCCGCCGTCCAGCCGAATCTCTCCCGCGAGTCCGCACATGGGTCCAGTGTCCCAGGCCGGCCCGCGGAGGGCGCGTTCGCGCTGATTTCGCCTGGTCACAAGGTCGCGGTCGGGCCGGTCCGGTCCTGGGGCAGCGCGCTCCGGTGCCGCTAGCCGACGCTGCCGATCAGCACATCCCACGGGTCCGCGCCGGACAGCGCCAGCCGGCCCAGTCGGCGCGCGTAATGGGCGGTGTCGCCGAACTCCCCGATCCAGCTCCGTGCCCGCATCGTGGCCAGCCACAGCCGGTGTTCGATCGTCACCCCGATGGCGCCGTGCACCTGGTGGGCCGCGGTGACCACACCGGGCACCACCTGACCGAGGGTCACCTTGGCCACCGTCACCGCGAAGTCGGTCCGGGGGTCCGCGAAACCGAAGTCCGCTGCCGCCGCCACTGCGAGGTTGGCCGCGGCGCGGGCCCGTTCCACCTCACCGGCCATCGTCGCGAGGGTGTGCTGGACGGCCTGGAACGCACTGAGCGGACGGCCGAACTGCTCGCGCTCGCGGGTGTGCGCCACCGAGAACTCCACGGCGGCGTCGAGCGCACCGATGGTCTGCACGCAGCGCGCCCAGGCACCCCTGCGGATGAGTTCATCGCCGACATCGACGGCGGCGAACCCGTCGTAGCTCTCATCGACGGATACCCGGTCGCGGGGTTCCCCGCCGGCGTTTCGGCCGCGCGTGACGGATAACCGCGCAGGATCGGGGACCGCCACCATGAGCCGGTCGCCGTCGCGCAGGGCAAGCACGACCGCGGCGGCATCCGCGGCATAGGGAACGTCGTTCAGGTGCGCGACGATCCGCCCGCCGGATCTGCCGGCCGGGCCAATGGCGACGGTCAGCGGGCCGGCCTCCGGGATGTCGAGGCCTGTTGTGGCGGCCAGCCAGCAAGCCAGCAGATCGGTCTCGGCAACCGGAACCGTCACCGCGTGACGGGCCATCGAGCGCAAAATGACCGCGACTTCGATTGGACCGCCACCGGATTCGGTACCGCTGTCCAGCCGGGTGAGGCCGGCCTGTTCGAGGTGGTCCCAGGCGGCGCAGTCCAGGGGATCGGGCAGCGTCCGATATCCGATTCGGGCATCGAAGGACCTTGTGCCGATCTCATCGGCGAGACTGCGCAGATCAGTGAGATCGTCAGTGCCGCAACCGAAAACGCCGCCACCCAATACGCTCATCTGGGTCCTTTGTTCTTCGCGCAAGCGCTCATCACCGCAACCCCATTCCCCGGGCCACCATCCCGCGCAGCACCTCGTTGGTTCCGCCGCGCAGGGTGAACAGCGGCGCGTGTACCCGCCCCACCTCCAGTAGTACCGCCACCGCCTCCCGGCCCTCGGCGTCCGCGGCGGCGTAGGACAGCAGGTCCGCGGCGAGGTCCACCGACTCCTGCTCGAAACGTGTCCCCAGGTCTTTGACCAGTGCTGCCTCGTTGACCGGGGACTGCCCGCCGGCCAGTGCGCGGGCCACCGACACCGACAGTTGACGCAGCGAAATCACCCGGGCGGCAAGCCCGCCCACCGCGGCCGCGGCGTGATCGTCGAGATCATCCTGATCGGCCAGCACTCGTATCAGCGCGGTGAGCAGTGGAACGGTGGTCAGGATTCGCTCCGGCCCACTGCGCTCGACGGACAATTCCGTGGTGACCTGACGCCAGCCGTCGCCCTCCGTCCCGAGCAGGTTGGCGTCGTCGACGAACACCTCATCGAAGCTGACCTCGTTGAAATGGTGCTCGCCGGACATCAGCACAATCGGACTGATCCCGACTCCGGGTGCGTCGGTCGGCACGATGAACTGGCTGAACCCGGCGTGCCGTCGCTCGGGATCCGGTGGGCGGGTCCGGGCCAGCACCACGATCTGGTGACACAGGTGGGCGCCACTCGTCCACACCTTGGTTCCGGACAGTAACCACCCGCCATCGGTGCGGGTGGCCCGCGCAGTGGCAGCCGCCAGGTCCGAGCCGGCCTGCGGCTCGCTCATTCCGATCGCCGAGAAGTACCGTCCGGCAGCAATTTTCGGCAGGATGCGGGTCCGTTGCTCCTCAGTGCCGTAGGACAGCAGACCCGGGCCAACTTGGCGATCGGCTATCCAGTGCGCGGCGACCGGCGCTCCGCATGCCAGTAGTTCCTCGGTCACCACATAGCGGTGCAGGTGGCCCAACCCCTGGCCGCCATACTCCTCGGGGATGGTCAGTCCGAGGAATCCGGCGTCACCGAGGCGGGCGCTGAACGGCTCGTCCCAGCTCGACAGCCAGGCGTCCACGCCGGGCCGCCAGCCGAACTCGGCGCGGTCGGCGATCAGGAACTCCCGCAGCGCGCCGCGTAGCCCAGCGAGTTCGGGTTCGTTGGCGCACAACGCAGCGAAGTCGTCAGCCACCTCGATCCCCGTCCCGCTCAGCGATATCCGGTAACCCGGGCAATGACAGCAGCCTTACCGTCATCCCCGATGGCGGTGGCGTCGGCGATCGCGGAGGTGCGGCCGATTCGCAACGCGGTGGCCTCATAGATCGATTGTGCCCCGGCGAGGAACGGTCGCAGGAAGTTGACCCTGATCGAGGCGGTCCGCAGCGGTGCGTCCTGCCCGTGGTTGAACGCCGCCGCGCCGGCCAACTCCAGACCGGCGCTGCTGACCCCGCCGTGGACGATGCCGATGAGGTTGTTGACCATGGGGTCCGGATGCTGGCGCAACCGGTAGACACCGTCCCGGGCCGGCAGCGGTTCGACCGACATCAGCTCGGCCAGCGTCGTCGCCGGTGTCCGCACCAGGGGGTCCGCACCGCGGTTCCGCGGTTCCTCCGGTCCGCCGGTCAGTGGCATGGTGCGCACCGTCCCGCCGCCGATCACGATTCCCCGGTGGATCAGGGTGCAGATCGACAACAGGGTGGCGCCGGCCGGGCCGAGCGGCCGGGCGTTGGCGATGACCGGCTCATCGGGGTCGGCCAGCAGGCGCTCCACGGCACCCGGGCTCAGCTCCACGGTCAGTTCGCTGGAGACCGTCCACACGCCGGGCCCGCACCGGTAGTAGTTGACCCGCCCTGCCACATCGTCGACGAGGATGGCCAGTCCCGCCACCGAGGGCAGTCCGGTGAACGGGTTGCGCATACCGCCGACCGGCATCTGCGCCACCACGGTGAAGCGGGCCATATCCTGCTCGAGCGTGGTGACATCGAACCTGCTCAGGACGCTCAGCGGGGTCTCGGGGTCCATCCCATCGGCCCGCGATGTGGTCGTCGGCACGGCGTCCGCTCAGCTCGCCGTGGGAGTGGGGAACCTGGAGACGAGCTCCTTGGCCCTGACCAGGAACTCGAGTTGGCGAGCGATATCGGTGAGCGGTGCCAGGCTTCGGGCGGACCGGCACAGCACCACCGCGCCCTCCATCGCCGCGATCGCGGTATCGGCCAGTGCGGCAGCCTCGCCAGGGTCGAATCCCTCTCGGATATAGGCCTGTGCCGCGGCGTCGCGCCACCTGCCGAAGATGGTGCTCGCCAGCGAGGTCAGCTGCTGCTCATCCCGGCCGGAACCGATCGCGGCCGCGAGTACCGGGCAACCGGCCGCGTAGTCGCTGGCGATCAGCGCCTCGCTCCACATCTCGACGAACTGATGCAACAGAGCGGTCCCACTGTCCCCGGCGGCGGTGTCTATCCTGGCGGTGATCTCCTGACCGGCGTACTCCAGTGCCTCGCGCAGTAGCTGACCGCGACCGGCCGGGAAGTGGTGGTAGACCGAACCGCGTGGGGCGCCACTGCGCTCCAGCACCGCGTCGATCGTCACCCCCGCGGCGCCGCGCTGACGCAGTAACTCGGCCGCGCTGACCAGCATCGCGGTCCGGGTTGATCCCCGGGCGGTCACCTCACGCCGCGCCGGACGGCCGCAGTATCGCCCGCGGTGACAGCAGGCCCGGACCCAGTAGGTGGCGGCGCTTGTCGGCCCGGCGGTTGATCCGGATGCCGGCGATGTTCAATTCGACGATCCACATCGAAAACCTCCCGATCGGAATCTCGTCAACAGATGCGTAACTATGGTTATAACCATAGTCGTGGGCCGTAACGGGGGCAAAGCGAACAGCACACAAGTGGGTTACACCTTGATGACGGGGTGAGACCGGCCACTTGTATGATCCTTATCATAATCAGCGTGGGTAGAGCGGTACCGGAGGGCGAGCCATGCAGGTCATCACATCGGTCGACGACGCGCACGGTCTGGTCGGCCGGGAACTCGGGGTCAGCGACTGGTTTCGGATTGACCAACAGCGCATCAACGACTTCGCCGACGTCACCGGCGACCACCAGTGGATTCACGTCGATGTCGAGCGCGCCAGGGCGCAGAGCCCGTACGGCACCCCGATCGCGCACGGATTCCTCACGCTGTCACTGATCCCGGCGCTGAGTAAGGACAACTTCCGTGTCGAGAACGCGAAACTGGCCATCAACTACGGCCTCAACAAGGTCCGCTTCCTGTCGGCCGTCCCCGTCGACAGCCGCATCCGGGTCCGCTCCGAGTTGGCCGATACCGCCAGGGTGGATGACACCACGGTCAACATGACCGTCAGGCACACCGTCGAGATCGACGGGGTGGACAAGCCGGCCGCCGTCGCCGAGATGATCGTCCGGGTGATCTTTTAACCGCCCCGGCGCCCCCGCCCGGCGAGCAGACGCAAAGTCGCACGCCCAGCGGGCGTGTTGTGCGACTTTGCG
>JAHZJY010000291.1 GCA_022600695.1 Actinomycetes bacterium
AAGCGCCCGGACAAGAGCGCCGGCACGTCGACCGAAGATGCCGATGAGGATCTCCCGGCGGCTGAGGAGACCACCGACGAGGCCGACGCCGACGAGCCGACGGCCGCTGAGGCCGATGGAGCCGATGGAGCCGAGTCCACCGAAGCCGAACCCACCGAAGCCGAACCCACTGAAGCCGAACCCACCGAAGTCGAGGCCGACGACGTTGAGCAGACGCCGGCCGAATCTGTCGATGAATCAGAGCCGCAGCCGCCCGAAGCCGTCGAAGCCGCAGCGGATGCCGGGGACGCTACCGAGGCCCCCAGCGGCCTGCGCAACCGGCGGCCGGCCGGCAAGACCCGCCACCGCCTGCGCCGCTGAATCGCCCATGTCACGCTCGCGCACCTCCCGCCGCCGCAGATCGAATTAGGTGCCGCTGTCAGAGCACCGATCCGCACCCGCGCCTTGCGCCTTGCGCCTTGCGCCTTGCGGCTAGACGACCGGAGTCGGGATGGCCCGCAGCGGCATGTCGATCTCGATATCGGAGATGTTCACCACGCCGAAGGCCGCGTTGGCGAAGATCGAGGACCAACTGACGATCTGCAGGGTCAGCGAATCACCGGCGCCCACGGTGTAGGCGATGTCGTTGAGCGACACCGACACCGTGCGATCCCGGCCGTCCAGGATGACCGGGATCGCCGTCACATTGTTACCGACCACCAGTCCGGTGGTGTTGTCGATGAACTGGGCGTACAACTCCGTGCTGGTGCCCAGGCCGGAGTAGCTGAAGCTGATCTCGGGGGCGCCCACGATCTGATCACCCGCGGTGGGGGTCAGCGGGACGTTGATTGCATTGTCAGCCGGCGTCGGGAAGATCAGGTTCAGTGGGAAGGCGACGCCGGACCCTGGGCCCGAACCGCCCAGGAACGGGATGAGACCCAGCGTGCCGCCGTCAGCGGTGGCGCTGTATCCGACGGCTTGGTTGAAGCCCGGTTCGAAGGGCAGTAGATCCGAGGTGTAGCGCACCGCGTCCTGATCCCACCACTGGAACACCGGGAGAGCATCGGCCGGGGTGCCCTCCTCCTTCACGTACTGGTCAAGCCAGGCGAAGGTGTCGGCGTACAACTGATCCTGCTGCGTCGGGTTCACCCCGGTCGAGCAGGCGCCGTGACCACCGCAGAACCACGCCAGCTTCACCGGCGTGCCGTACGGGTTTGCGGTGATGGTCTCGGCGTTGAGCACCGACTGATCCAGCGGGAACAGCGCGTCGACGGTGCCCTGGTACAGCAGCGTCGGGGCCTGCAGCTGGTTGAGCAGGGACGTCGGTCCGCTGCTGGTCAGGACCGCCTGCGCGGTCTCGGTGAGGAAACCGAACAGACCGGTGAAGACGCCCGCGTAGATCTGGTTGTTGATCCGCGCGCCCGCCTCGATCAGGTCCAGCAGCAGGAGTCCGGCCCAGGCGGTCTTGACAGCCTCGCGGGGGTAGAGCGCATCCATCAGCGAGTACCAGTTGCCGTTCGGGACGATCGCGTCGATCCGGGGATCGGTGCTGGCGGTGACCATCTGGATCCCGCCACCGTAGGAGCCGCCCACCATGCCGACCTTCGGGTCATCCACGCCTTCGAGCTCCACCAGCGGGTTCTCGGCGGCCCAGCTGACGATCGCCGAGGCGTCCCGGCCCTCGAAGAACGGATTGTCCAGTTGCAGCACCCCGCCGGAGGCGAATTCACCGCGGGGGTCCCAGGTGATCACGTTGTAGCCCTCGTCGCGCATGAGGGCGACGCCGGGAACCGAGCCGAAGGTGCCGTCCTGGTTGTACGGATCGGTTTCCCCGGGCCCGCCCAGACCGGGGCCGTTGAGCACCGATTCAGTCTGCTGACCCGCTGCGATACCGGCGGCGGGGAAGAAGTTGGTACTGATCTGGGTGCCGTCGAACGAGGTGACGTCGTAGGTGAACGCGAGCGGGGTGTCCCCGGGCGCCAAATCGTCAACGTCGACCGAGACCGTGGCCACGACCGAGGCACCGATGATGGGCGCCAGCAGATCGCTGATCAGCGGAAGCCGCTGCAGCAGGTCGATGACCGGCCCGGCGACCAGTCCGATCAGCGGAATATTGACCAGGAAATTGTTGAAGTCGGTGACCTCGCTGACCCGCACCTGGAAGTCCTCGAGGCCCTTGACGCCACCCGGATCCAGCCAGGTGGCGTACGGCAGGACGGTGAAGCTCTGCGGGTCGGTGGCCGTCGGACTGGTGGGAACGGTGCGCATGGTGATCTTGCCACCGTTGTCGCCGAACCCGCACAGGGCTGCGCCGACGGCCGAACAACCGCCGTCCACCGGGGTGTAGGTGAGCGTCAGCCCCCGCGAACTGGTGGCGTTCAAAACACCCTGGACGACGCCGTCGACGAACGTCACGGTCGGATCGACCACCAGGCCGTTGCTCGACACCTCCTGGGATGCGGTGACCGAGGCGAGCTGGCTGGCTGTCGACGCCGCGCTCAACGGCTGGCGGCGGGCGGCGGCAAGCAGCGCCCACTCCAGCGGCAAGGTGGCGGGCAGCAGCGGGTCGGTGCCGGCTCCGTCGGCCAGCCCGTTGTCGGGCTCGGACAGGAATGCCGAGACCTCATCGGCCGCCGCGGCTTCGGGCTCGGGTTCGGGCTCCGGAACCGCCACCGCAGACACCGCCTGCGCCGCCGCGGGAGCCGGGCCGCTGGACTGGGTGGCCGCGGACGCGACCGGGCTGACCACCGTCGGCACCGCCACGGCGAGCTCCGACTCCACCCGCGCAACCTGCGCATCCGCCGCGGCGGATGCCGGACCGTCCGGCGCGCTCGCGACCGACGGGATCGACGGGATCGGCACCGAGGACTCCGACTTCAGCGTCGCCGCCGGGCGGGGTGCGCGCTGCTGACGAGCGGTGTTACCGGCACCGGCACCGGCAGACGTCGCGGCGGCGGCCATGCGGCCACGCACCGGCGCGGACGACGGTGCCGAGGGGGAGTCGCTGGAACTGGAAACCCGCGGAGCACCCCGGGAATCCGACCCCGAGTCCGCCGTATCGGCCGAGGCCACCCCCGCCCCGGCGAACGCGGCCGCGCCAACCCCCAGCGCCACCGCCAAACCACCAACCCGACCGACAAACCGTGCTGCGCCCATTGAACTTCCTCCGGAAGCTAGAAGATGAACCGACGGTAACGCGGCTCAGGCTCTTCTTATGGCGCTTTCGGGAAATCGTCAGGATGGCTTATCCCGGCAGGACCGGGACTGCACATCACCAGATGGAGAAATCCGTCGACCCGATGCCGTATGGCTCGTCATACCCGTAGTTGAGGTAGATCGGGTTCTGCGCAAAGGCCGCGTTGCCGGTGTTGAACAATCCGGAACCGATCACCGGGGTGCCCTGCGGGCCGCTCTGCGTTGTGTAGGAGTAGAGCAGCGCCGAACCGTCCGGGTTGAACACGTCGATCCTGGTGCCCGCAGGCAGATTCGAACCGACGGGCGTTCCGGTGGTGTCATTCGCGGTGTTGAGGGTGCCGAACACCCCGCCGGAGTCGATGATGGCGCCGGCCGCGGTCGCCGGGTTGCCGTTGACGCTCACCGAGACGAAGGCGTCCGGGGCTCCCGGTAGGGAGACTCGGGTGGGCAGCGGGTTGGGTCCGAGGACCATCACCCCGCCGAGGCCGAAGAACGCGTTCTGGTAGAGCAGCACCCCGTTGCTGAGTTCGCCCGGCATCAGCGCCGTCGGGATGGCCACCGGGCCCGGCCCGGCCGTATTGGCGCCGGTGCCCAGGATGCCGTCGGCGCCCCACGCGAAGAACGCTTTGAAAAGCTCCTCGGAGGCGGCGTCGACGATATTGACCGGGGCGGTGGTGACCGCTCCGCCACCGAGGTCGACCTCGGTGCTGTAGGTGGTGTAGTCGTAGCAGAGACCGCCGCTGAAACAACTCGATCCGGTCCCGATGGGCGCACCAAGGTCACCGGCGCCGACCTTGTCGCGGGTAGTCACCAGGCCCGAAGCCCCGGAGTCGACGAGCAGGGTGGCGTCCGAGCCGTTGTTGACCGACACCCCGACCACGGGTTGGGTGGTGGCCACCATCCGCACCGGAACCACCGCATACACCTTGCCGTTCTGTTGGGCGGAGGCCACCTCTGCCTGCGCGGCGCTCACGTCGGCTCCGAACAGGTTGACCAGCGGAAGGAAGAGTTCCGCACCACCCATCGATAACTCGGCGACACTGGGCAACAACATGTTGCTCAGCAGGGTGACCTGAGCGATCTGGTGGATCAGCGGAATACCCGCGGTCCCGGCGACCAGACCCTGCACGCCCGGGTTGGTCGCCCCCCACGCCTGCAGCGACAGCGCCGCACTCGCCAGGAACACCTGCGGCACGATCGCGGCCACCCCGGCGAAGACGTTGCCCGTTCCCCAGGTTTGAGCGGTGATGATGCCCTGCGCGTCGGCGATCTCCTGCAGCGCCAACGCGACCTTGGCGCCCGGCACGATCGGGGTGGCCGGCAACCACGAGGTCATATCCGGGGCCGGATCGGCAGCGGGCCCGGGGACCACCGCCGCAGCAGGGGCGGTCTCGACAGGCTGGGGGACCTCGGCCGTGCCGACATCGTTGGCCGTCACGTCGCCGTCGGCGGGCACGACAGCGTCCGGAGCCTCCGGCAGCGCCGAGGCCGTCTCCGCCGCTGTCCGCGTTGCTCGCGACGGCCGATCGTTGACCGTCGGCGCGGGGGTGGCTGCGGGGGTGGCGTTCGCCTCGACGGGGGCTGCCTCGGCGAGCGCCGTTTCCGGTTGCACCGCCACGGCGGCGGCCGCGTCCGGGATAACCGCCGCAGCGGGTTTCACATCCGGGATTTCCGGCGCCGCTACGCGGCCCTTGCGGCTGGGGCTCGCCGTCGAAGGCGATGCCCCGGCCGAGTTCGCTGAGGCCGCAGCCACAGCGGGGCCGCGGGCAGCCCGGGTGGCCTTCTGACGTGAGGTTGTGGTGTCAGGCTTGGTTGAGGCGTCAGGCTTGGCCGACGCGGAACTGGCTGAGCCCGTGCTCTGCGACGCCGTCGCTCCGCTTGTCGAGTCGGCGCCGGTATCGGCGAACGCGACAGCCGCTCCGCCCACCATGGCTGCGCCCATCCCCAGCGTGACCGCGCCTGCTCCCAGCCAGGTGTAGGGCTGGATCCGACGGTGACCGCCGCGCTTGCGCGATGCTCGGGACATGGATGCCAACCCCCTACGGGCTCACGGATTAATTCACCTTAAGGATTACTGAGATGTGTACCACACGTTCCTGAGAACCCCGTCCCACCTGCGGTCCGTCCACCGGGCAGCAGAACCGCTATCGCGATGCGACCCTCCGCGTTTGGCGTGACCGAAGAATCAGGAGCCACCCGATGACCGAAACCAGGGCGGCGATCCCGGCAATGAGGCCGATCCGTTCCGGATAGCCGGGAAAGGGAACGAGACTTCCGTACAGGGCAAGGCCGGGAACCACCGTTGCGAGCGGGAACACAATCCAACGCCACCACGGCTGAGGGTTTTTCGAGACCACCATCAGGCGTACGGCGCCGACGGCAAGCCCGGTGTAGACGAGCACGAGCAGCAAGCCCTGCGCCGTGGCTGCGACGAACAGCGTCCGGAACCGTTCCCCCGCCGGGACGAACAGGCCGGCCACGATCACCGACAGAGCGCAGCCGAACACCAGGGCGGCAGCGTTGCTAGGAGCTCCCCGGCTGTTGGTGACGGCCAGCCAACCGGGCAGATACCCGGACCGTGCCAGCGAGTAGATGCCGCGCAGGGCCGCGACGGTGAAACCGATACAGGTGGCCGAGAAATCGACCAGCAGCGCCAGGCGGATCCAGAAGGCGGCCCAGGGCCCCAGTAACTCCCCGCCCATCCGGGCGAAGCCGTCGAGTGCGTCCCCCCAGGTCTTCCCGACATGCTCCGGTCCGTAGTAGACCGTTCCGGCATAGGAGCAGAAGACCAGCAGGCTCGCGGCACCGGCCACCGTCCCGACCAGCGCGATGGGGATCGTCCGCCGGGGGGAGCGCGCCTCCTCGGCCAGCGAACTCACCGTCTCGAATCCGCCGAACAGCAGGATGCAGAACAGCAATGCCCCGAACAGGTCGCCCCGGTAGGGGTTGCTCCAAGAGAAGACCGACCAGGTATTCGCCGGCCCGACGTGAATAACCGCCGCTGTCGCGGTGAGCAGGAAGGGGATCACCGAGACGGCAACGATGATCAGTTGAACCTTGGTCGCCAGCGAGGCGCCGCGCACATTGAGCCACCAGGCTGCGCCGCAGACCAGCACCGCGCCGGCCCACCACGGAAAGTCGACCCCGAAGTACAACGCCGAGAACCGCGAAATGAGTTCTCCCACCACGATCCCGAAGCCGGCGGCACCGGCGAAGAGCAGTGAGAGCACATAGATTCCCAGGGCGCCGATCCCGGCCATCTGCCCCCAGGCTCGTGCCATATAGTCACCCATCGCCCCCGCGCCGCCGGTCTCGGACGCGTAGAAGGCCACCACCAGCGAGAAGGCCATCATCCCCAGGGCTGCCAGCGTGACCGCCAGCGGGCCGATCGCTCCTGCCAGTGCCGCGACGATGCTGAGGAATAGCGCGATATCGATGAGCGGGCCGATGGAAAAGGACTGCCCGACCAACTGAAAGAGACCGAGGTGACCGGTGCGGAGCTGGTCCGCTTGGGACTCTGGGTTCGCCGACACGATGACATCTTCGCGCTACGGCACCGGATCCGCGCGCTACCCGGTAGCGGTCGCTGCTCCCGTCCTCCTCCTTCCTCCTCCTTCCCCCTCCCACCTCGCTTCAAGTCCCGGCCCCGACCGGGCTGCGCCCTCTTGGGTTCGTCCGGCATCTTCGAGGCTTACCGCCTACAGGCCAGGATCGCCTTGGGAGAAAGTACGTGGCGGTGTTCAGCTACGCGCGGAACTGTCGGGCGCAAACCCGCCGCTGCTCCGTGACATGAAAACGTCCGCAGCTCAATGGAACCGGGCGAAGGCCGGGTGCGCTCAAGGGCAAACTACCGCTGAACCTCAAACCACCCGTCCCCCAATCCGATGTGGACGAACCCTGCCGCACCCGGACCGCCGACCCCCATCATCAGTCTCGACGCGGACGCAGCCGCCCGGATGATGTGTACCGCCCGATCCGCGGCCTGTTTCGTACTCCAGTCGCGGACGAACAAATGAAGATCGATAGGCGGTTTCCCAGGAACTGAACCTGCCCCGGAAACGACTATGAAGCAGACGGACCCAGCGCTGTACACGGTCAAGGAGATGAACCGGACATGGTTTTGTTGAGGCGTCCATACCGCCACGAAGACGCGGTGGTGGACCCGCCGTGGGACAGTCACGGCACCCGGACCGACCGAGACAGCCGCCAGCCGGCGCTGAGGCGCTTCGTCGCACGAGTCAGGGCCGACGTTGCCCGCCACGCACCGGCCCACACGAGTCTGCAGTTCAGCCCCACCCGGCTCTGCGCGGAAGGCACATCGTGTCCGGCCTTCTGACATCAGGTCCGGACTACTTCCCGGGCTGGGTCAGCATTCTGTTCTCGATAGGCCTGGCACTCGGCATCGTCCACCACCTGCCATGCCTGATCCGCGGACATGGAAATCGCTGGTTCCACACCGCGCACACCGCGATGGCGCTGTCCATGATCTACATGTATCTATCGATGTCCTACGACTGGAACTGGCTACCCGCCACCTGGCAGATGTGGTTCTTCGTCACAACCGCGGTCGCCATCACCGGGTGGCTGCTGACCAAGGCCCTCCGCCGCCAAACCGTCAATTTCCTCTGGATTCTGGTGCTGGTCCAACAGGCCGCCATGGCCTACATGTGGTACCCGATGATGCGCTGGAACGCGATCCTCATCTTCGTCCTCGTGTCCTGGTTCGCCATCGAAACCTTCGGCTGGGCCGCCAACCTCTTGCCCGACGACATCCGAATGGTGGAGAACCACACCTGGTTCCCTTACGAATTCGGTGCACCACACCCGCGGGTGTCGACGAGAACGACTCGACACCCCGCGGCCGTCGCCGCGGATAGAACCACCTCGACGCTCGCCGAAGAAACATCCCTCGGCACGGCACCCGACTGCCACACTGGCATCTATCTCCTCGCGTCGGACTGGAGAGACCGCACTCTCATGGCGATCATGGCCCTGTCCATGGGCTACATGTTCTACGGCATGCAACTTCTGCGGTAGTCCGGACTCATCGCCACCGGCCCCTGACGCATGCCGACCAGACAGTTCAACGATGGCAAACGCCGGCCCGTAGCCGGTCGAAACCCGGCACCGCTCAGGTTACCGGCGGAGCTGATCGCAAAGCCGTCTGCGTCCAGCAGACGATCGGCATCCGCTAATCCGCTCGGCGGAAATAGGGTTCAACCGTGCCGCTCAGCTTGATCAGCATCGGCTTGCCCCGGCGATCCTTGGCGGTGGGAACTTCAACCCGCACCCAACCTTCGGTCACGTCGTATTCATGAACATTGGTTTTCTCGACGCCATTGAAGCGAATGCCCACGTCGCGGCGGAGCGCCTCTTCGCTATGGAAAGGGCTGCTCGGATCAATGGAGAGGTGGTTCGGCGGAACGTCTGCGATCTGATCCTCGGACATGATGGCTCTCGTCAAATGCTGCGTCGGTTGGGTCTTGATCTGAATCCCTCAGAACCTACGCGACCCTGACCGGAGTGACCACTACCGGAACGGGCTTCACCGACGCGATCCAGCGGTAGATTTCCCGGCCCGCATCCGAAAGAGCATCCCCGTACCGGTGGCGATATGGCTCAGCAGCCTCCTCGACTGTGCACTCCGATACGCACGGCCTGGCGAGTCGCGTACGAAACCGCACAACGGTGGGTGGTGGGCAGCGGGCAGACGGCAGCGGGTGGCGGTTTATTGTGCGGCTGTGAGCAGTGCCGGCCGGTTCGCGCCCAGCCCCTCGGCGGACCTGCATATCGGGAACCTGCGCACCGCGGTGCTGGCGTGGCTGTTCGCCCGCTCGAGCGGGCGCCGGTTCCTGATACGCGTCGAGGATCTCGATGACCGCACCCACGACGATGTGGCGAGCCGCCAACTGGCCGATTGCGCAGCGATCGGCGTCACCTGGGATGACGAACCGCAGTGGCAGTCGAACCACCGGGAACGTTACGACGCGGTCATCGGTGATCTCAGCGGCCGCGATCTGGTCTACGAGTGTTTCTGCAGCCGGCAGGACATCCGCAACGCCCCGCGGGCGCCGCACGCCCCCGAGGGCGCCTATCCAGGGACCTGCCGGACCCTGACCACAGCCCAACTCTCGGCCCGACGTGACGCCGGCCGCCCTCCCGCACTGCGGCTGCGCAGCGGCACCGGCGAGCACACCGTCACCGATCTGCTGCACGGCCGCTACACCGGGGTGGTCGACGACTTCGTCCTCCGCCGGGGGGACGGGGTGCCGGCCTACAACCTCGCCGTGGTCGTCGACGACGCCCACTCCGGAATCGATCAGGTGGTGCGCGGCGACGATCTGCTGGCGTCCTCGCCCCGGCAGGCCTATCTGGCCGGCCTGCTCGGCTACCCGCAGCCGGTGTACGCGCACGTTCCGCTGGTGCTCAACGCCGACGGGAAGCGGCTGGCCAAACGCGACGGCGCGGTGACCCTCGGCGAACTGGGGACGGCCCGGACCTGGTCGCTGATCACCGCTTCCCTGGGCTGGCCGGCCGCCGAAATGGCCGAACTGCTGGAGCTTTTCGACCCGGCGTCGCTACCCCGACAGCCGTGGGTCTATCGGGGTGGAACCTCAGACCGGTAGCTCCTGCTGACCCCACGGTGAGCCGTAGCCGGTCAGCAGCTCCAAGAACGGTTCGGACTCAAAGCACTCCGGACCGAGCACGCCGGAACCGGTCCAGGTTCCGTTGGCCAGAAGTTCCAGTGCGACAACGGGATTGATCGCGGTCTGCCACACCACGCACTGATGTCCGTATTCAGCCATCGACCACTCGTTATCCACCACGTGGTAGAGGTAGGTCGACCGGGGTGCGCCGTCCTTCCCGGTGCCGGTCACCCACAGCCCGGCGCAGGTCTTGCCCTTCATCTGCGGACCGAGGGCGGCGGGGTTGGGCAGGCAGGCCGCCACCACATCTCGCGGACTGACCTCGACGGCGCC
>JAHZJY010000292.1 GCA_022600695.1 Actinomycetes bacterium
ATCCAGCACCACGCTGGCTTTCCTCATCGCGATGGTCACGGCCTCGATCACAGCGATGTCCTATATGGAGCTCGCCGGACGCTATCCGGTCAGCGCCAGTGTGTCGGTCTACCTGCACCGCGCCTTCGGCAAGCGCTGGCTCTCGGTGGCGATCGGGCTGGCGATGGTCGGCGGCGGCGTCGCCTCCGCGGCGGCGCTGGCACAAGGGTTCGCCGGGTATCTGAGATCGTTCGTCCCGGTGCCGACGGTGTTCGCCGCGGTGGGCCTGCTGGCGGTGATCGGGGCAGTCGCGATCAAGGGGATCGGCGAATCCGCCAAGACCGCGGCCGTCCTGACCGGCCTGGAGGTGCTGGGTCTGCTGCTGATCATCTGGTTCGGCAGAAAAGCGTTCACCCAGGTCGATGTCGGGGCCATCATCGCGATCGACCCGGCCGTCGGTCTCGGCGGGGTGTTCGCCGGGGCTTTCCTGGCCTTCTACGCCTATATCGGCTTCGAGGATATGGTCAATGTGGCCGAGGAAGCCCGAAACCCCAGCCGGACAATACCGTTGGCGATCCTGATTGCCCTGGTGGTGTCGACCGTGCTGTATCTGCTGGTGGTCATCGTCTCGACAACCCTGGTCTCCCCTGGCGAACTCGCCGGCAGCGATGCGCCGCTGACCCTGGTGTTCGAGCGCAGCGGTGCGAGCAACGTCGCGCTGTTGAGCCTGATCGGCATGATCGCCGCCGTCAACGGCGTCATCGTCCAGGTGATCATGGGATCCCGGATCCTGTACGGCCTGGCCAGGGAGGGCTGGATCGACCGGAGGCTGGCCGCGGTCAACCGCACGTTCAAAACACCGGTCACCGCGACACTTCTGGTGCTCGCGGCCATGATCGTCGGCACCGCGGTGCTACCACTGGTGTCGCTGGCTCAGCTCACCAGCCTGCTGGTGCTGACCATCTTCACGCTGGTGAACGCGGCACTGATCGCCATCAAGCGCCGCGGCGGCGCCCACAGCGGATACGTCACGGTGCCGACCGCAATCCCCTACCTCGGCGTCATCCTCTGTGTGGGCACCGTCGCGTTTCAGGTCCTCAACTGGGGATGAGAGACCCGGTCGACGCTACGGACTCGACGAGAGCGTGCTCTGCGGCGGTTCGAAGGCCGGCTGATTCTCCGACAGGCCGATGCATGTGCCGGTGTTCGCGCCGGTGCAGGGAATCCCGTCGACCTCGGGCAGTCTGCCGACCTCGCCGGGATCTGTGGAGGTGATCGACCCGGGCTGGAGGTTCGCGCCCTCCGGGTTGATCGGGTTTGAGGTGGCAGGAGCCTGGTCGGCGATCGGCAGACATTCGCCGGTGGCCGTATCGAGCGCCTCGCCTTCCGCGCAGGCCGCCACAGCCGGTACCGGCGCCCGGCCGTCGTGAACGGCGATAGCTCCGATCGGTGCGGCGACAGCCAGGGCGAAACCGGCGGCGAGCAGCAGGCGGCGCGCAGCGTGCGTCAATACAGTCATGATCACTCTTTCGATTCGGTGAATGGGTCCGCGATCTTGGGGGAGCGTCAGTTGCTTCATCGCCCGGACCCCGGGATTTGTTAACCCGGTCGTAATAACCAATCTAGTCGACGGAGCAGTATTTGACGAACGTCGAGTCGGCGGGTGGGCTGGCGCAGGGCCGTATCGCCCCCATTGCCCAGGCACTTTCGTTACGCTGAAAGCGGCAGCCGCAACGAGCGGGGAAGGGCGGTATCCATATCCATGGCGACTCCGGGGCACTACCTGGAGTCGGGTGGTCACCGAGTCGCCGAGCTGACACCCGATGACCTGGAACTCCAGCGGTATCTGCTGGATCTTGCCCTGCAGCCGATCGACCGGTTCGACGGCTTCGCCCACATTGAGCAATACCTGCTCTCCGCCTTGCGCTACCAGCTGAACTACACGTGCTACGCCCTGGCCCTGGCGCAGTACAACTACGCCCCGGCCTTCACCGGGTATCTCACCGAGGCGCAGGCCAACACCATCGAGAAGATGCGCGATAAGCGGGTCTGGGGTTACTGGGCGCACGAATGCCTGGTCGGCTACCAACGGTGGAATCCCGACCCGATCGTCTTCGCCAACGTGATGTACACCGGGTTCCTCGGCGTCATGATCGGCCTGTTCGAAACCCTCAACGACAGCCGTTTCTCCGAACCCGGTGCCTTCAGCCTGCGCTGGAACGAGGACACCGAGTACGTCTATGACTTCTCCGCACTGTGCGAGGCGATCGTGCACAACATGGACATCAGCGCCCACGGCCCGCTCTACCCGTGCGAGCCGAGGCTGATCTACCCGATGTGCAATGCGTTCTCGCTATCCGCCCTGATCATGCATGACCGGTTGCACGGCACCGATTTCTCCGCCGACCGGACCGAGCAGATGGCCCGTGCCTACCGCACCCATCGGTACCTCCGCCGCAATAACCGGTTCATGGCCGCCCGCGGTCCGCTGAAGTTCTTCATGGGCCCATCCGTGGGGAATGACGGGGTGATGTCGTACTGGCTGAATTTCGCCATGCCCGAGCAGGCCGGAAAGACCTGGTCAAATCTGCGGGAGAACCTGGTCCGGATTACCGACGATGATGTCAGGATCGAGGCAACCAGTTGGGAGACAATCGATCCCGGAAATTACAGCCGGGGAACCGGCATGAGCCGGGTTTCGGTGATGGCCGCCGCGAAAGAGCACGGTGACCCGGAGTTGGCCGACGCACTGGAAGCCTCATTGGATAAGCGCTACCCGACGGCGCGGAGTAACGGCGCGCGCGCCTATACCGGAATCTCCAGTTGGGGCAACGCCGGTCACGTGATGGCGCGGTTCACCCGTGCCGGCTCGATGCGCCACCTGCTCGCCGGCGAGGTGCCCGCCCAGTGGAAGACCGGACCGGTGCTTGCCCAGGCGGCCTACCCCGACGTGCTGGTGGCCCGGGCGGTCACCGATGGGCGCGCCCTGGACCTGGTGCTGCGTCCCGGCGATGGTGGTGGAAGAACGGTCCTGGGTGTCGATCGAATGGCACCCCGGCATGACTATGTGGTGATCGGCGGGGTCGACGAGACCGTCACCGCCGACGATGACGGCTGCGCGATGGTCACCGTCGACCTCGACGACCGGTCCGAGGTGGCCGTACGTCCTATCGACCCGTAGAGCAACAACCCGCCGGCCATGGCCAACACCGGGCCGATATTGTGAAAAAGCGCGTAAGCCAACATGTCTCGCGGATCGATGTCGATGACGCCGAAGATGTGCATATCGATGACGCTCAATTCGAAGATCACCGCTCCGACGACGATCAGCAGTGTGCCCACACCCGCGGGGGCACGCCAGATCGTTCCGGACCGACTCAGCGCGGCCGCGGCGATGACGGCGGCCAGGTAGCAGGCGCAGCGCAGGAGCCATCCGGTCGCCGAACCCGTGTTGTGCAGCGCTCCCGTCCACACCAGAACCGGGACGCCGACCAGACAGACGATGATGCCGAAAGTACAGTAGCGCAGCACATTAGCCGTCGCGGGCCGCATCCGCGCCGCCGGCTCCGAGTTCAGGGCCGCAACCGCGGCCGGGTCCTGGCCGGCGGCCGGACGTCGCGCAACCGGCGCGAAAAGCGCGGGTTCCCCGGCCCGGCCACCGAAGATCCGGCGCAACCGTCCGACGACCGTCAGGAGCAGCAGACCGACGATGCAACAGGTCATCGCTGCTCCGCCCGGCGGTCAGGCCCGGTCGAGTTCCTCGGCACGCTCGACAATGTCGGCGC
>JAHZJY010000293.1 GCA_022600695.1 Actinomycetes bacterium
ATTTGCTCGGCGATCTGCCCGACGGGAGCGTCTGGGGCGACTCGCCCGGCCAACTGCTCAAGCGTCTCGCCGAGCTGGACTTCGACCACCCCCAGCGGCAGCGGGCCCGACGCCGGCGCCGCGACCCGTTCCGAGCTGAACTGTGCAAGTGTGCCCAGCCACAACGTGATCAGAGCGGACAGGCCCGCCAACATGACCGTCACCGCAGTGCTCACCGGGCGGCGGGTATGCGGTGCGCACGACACCGCAATGCCGCTGCCCCGGAACTGCAGCGGTGCCCCGGCTGGGCGCTGTCGAGCGCAGCGGCCGCCCACCGGCCGGCCCGTGGCACCCGGCAACAGGGCAAGGTCCACATTCCGATGAGCCAGACGCCGATCTTCGAGGACTGTCATGTCGTTTTCCTCCTGCACGATTTCGCTCGGGTGTTCGAATATACTCGCTCACGTGTTCGAAATTCGAACATGTGAGCGGGCGTGTCCGAACGATACGACTCACCCCCGACACATCCGTCGGGCGCGGCGGTTCGCCGGCGCAACGACCGACACGGTCGAACACATGTTTGATAATCGGCTGAACTCCGGCTACATTCACCACCCATGAGCGACACTGCGAAGACGCCGGGCGCCGCCGGCCTCACCGAACGCCAGCGGACCATTCTCGAGGTCATCAGGACCTCGGTGACTCGCCGCGGCTACCCGCCGAGCATCCGGGAGATCGGCGATGCTGTCGGACTCACTTCGACGTCATCGGTGGCCCACCAGCTGCGCACCCTCGAGCGCAAGGGCTACCTGCGGCGCGACCCCAACCGTCCGCGCGCCGTCGACGTGCGGGGAACCGAGGAGGCGACGCCTTCGGCGACCACTGACATCGCGGGTTCGGACGCGCTGCCGGAACCGACTTTCGTCCCGGTCCTGGGGCGGATCGCCGCAGGCGGACCGATTCTCGCCGAGGAGGCGGTGGAGGACGTCTTCCCGCTGCCGCGCGAGCTCGTTGGCGAGGGGTCGCTGTTTCTGCTCAAGGTCGTCGGCGAATCGATGATCGACGCGGCCATCTGCGACGGTGACTGGGTGGTGATCCGTCAGCAGAATGTCGCCGACAATGGCGACATCGTTGCCGCGATGATTGACGGCGAGGCCACCGTCAAAACCTTCAAGCGAGCCGCGGGCCAGGTGTGGCTGATGCCGCACAATCCGGCGTTCGACCCGATCCCGGGTAACGATGCCGTCATCCTCGGCAAAGTCGTGACCGTCATGCGCAAGATCTGAGGCACCCGCGATGTCGGACACCGCGACCCGGGGCCGGGCCTGCGAACGCTCGGGTGTCTACTCGGGCGCCTTGACGAAACCGTTCGCCTGAGCAAGTTCCTCGCTGGCAAACCACACTTCAGGGATCGTGTTCTCGTAGAGCGCCGAATCCGGGGTGTAGTACATCCCCGAATGGGTGTTGCCCTTGATCGAGTAGCCTTCCGGCGCCTGATACGGGTCGGCCAGCGGTAGATGAATCGCGGGTCGCCACGGCTCATCAGCGGCCTCGCCCCGATCCCAGGCATCCTCTGGAGCGACCGATTCGGTTTCGACGACTTCCACGATCTCATCCACCTCGACGACCCCAACGGCCTCGTCGACCACACCAACGCCATCGGACTCGTCGAGCGACCCGAACTCGGGGCCCCCGGAATCGGCGTCGTCCGCAGCATGACGACGGCGTCGACCACCAGGCTCGTCGAGATTCAGCCGCCACAGTGATTCCGAGGCGGCGGCAGTACCGGCCGAATGCCGACCCTCTTCCGACCCGGCTGCGCCGAACCAGTCATCCGCCTCGGTGGTCGCCACCTGGAATTCGGCGACTTCGGCTTCGGACGGAACGCGAGTCGGAGCGGTATCGATGGCGTCTTCGTCGGAGTCGAAACCCACCTTCTCGTCAGCCGCGCCGACTGCGGGCGAGGACCAGAAATCGGAATCCCGCCCAGACGCCGTGCCGTACGACTCCGGCGAATAGGGGTTCGGCTCCGCAGCACCCTGATCGGGGCCGGATTTACGCAGCGCTCGCGCACCGAGCAGACCGAGTAGCAAAACCAAGGGGATGGCGATCAGCAACCACCACCAGCCCCATCCGCCCTTCTCGGCGGTCTCGCCGGACGCCGGGGCGGCCGGGGTTTGCGCAACCGCTTCAGGCATTTCCAGCCCGGACAGCGACGCCCCCAGTTCGGCCGGCTTGGTGCTGAACTCCTCCGTGGCCTCGTTCCACGAGATCTCACCACCGCTGAACGTCTGAGTGACGGTGTCGCCCTTTACGGTCGGATCACCGGTCGGCACCCCGACGTCACCGGTGGCGCCGCCGAGCTCTTGCCAGGCGGCGTTGACCGCGCCGCGAACAATGATCGCCCCGGTGTCGGGAGTCCAGAAGATGACCGGGTTGTCGGGCGCACTGAAGGCGCTCACCCGGCTGTTGGGCACACCGCCATCAGCCTCCGGAGCGATCGGGTAGCCGAGATCTCCGCCGGCCCCGCCCACCGACTCGTATTTGGACAGGATCGCGCCCGTCACGGCGTATGCGCCGGTCTCCGGGGAGTAGAAGATCTTTCCCCCGGCGTACCCTTGCGCGGCCCCGTTGTCACCGATCACCGATTGCTCACCCTGCGGCGCCCCCAGAGGGCCGCCCAAGCCGCCGCTGGCCCGCCACGCGAGGTTGATCAACGTGGTGGCATCCAGGGGAACCTCGAGGCCGACCAAGCCGTCAGCGAGGCCGGGCGGATCGGTGGTGAAGGTGTTGGTGGCCCGATTCCAGGACAACTCGCCACCGGTGAACCGCTGACTGACCAGGTCGCCGTCGTACCGCTCGTCCTCGACCGGTACACCGAGCGCCCCGGCGGAGCCACCGAGGTTGTCCCAGGCGACATTGATGGCGCCGCGAACCGCCCAGGCTCCGGTTTCCGGTGTCCAGAAGATCGCGGGCTTATCGCTACCGTTGAAGGTGCTGACCCGACTGTCCGGGCCGACCAGGCCGGTGACCACATTGATATTGGGGAATCCGAGATCGCTGTCGGCGGGACCGCCGAGCGACTCGTATTTGTCCAGGATGGGCCCGTACATCAGATGTGCGCCGGCATCCGGTTCGAAGAAGATCTTGCCGTCGGTGAACTTCTGGCCGTATCCACCACCGACCTGGTAGACCTCACCTTCCTTACTGCCGACCGCCGACCCGGCGCCCCCGGCGGCGCTCCAGGCCTGGTTGATGGCATCGGCGGCATCGCCCTCCGGTGTCGCGATCGCCGTCGGGACCACCAACGCCGCCGAGGCGACCGTGGCGATAGCTCCCAGTGTCAGGCGCCCAATGGTCCGGTTCAGCCGTTTACCTACCCGCGTCATGCACCGTTCTCCCGCGTTCGGTCGAGATTGTCAACAAGCTCGATAATGGGTATTACCGTCGCATATATCCGCGCCAGCTAACCACGACACGCAGGGCGGACAGTAGCCGTAATCCGAATCGAGATACAAACCGAATTGAATCGAAATCGCGTGAGCAGCGCGTCAAGCCCCTGTCAGACCCCGAGGCTGCGCCCGATAATCTCCTTCATGATCTCGGTGGTGCCACCGTAAATTGTCTGCACGCGGGCGTCGAGGAATGCCCGGGCAACGTTGTATTCGCGCATATAGCCGTACCCTCCGTGCAACTGCAGACACCGATCTGTCAGCCGGACCTGCGCCTCGGTGGTCCACCACTTGGCCATCGCGGCCTGATCGACGGTGAGTTCGTCCTCGAGCAGTAGCTTGATGAATTCGTCGACCATGATGCGGACCGCGGTGGTCTCGGTAGCCAATTCGGCGAGCAGGAACCGGCTGTTCTGGAATGAGCCGATCGGCTTGCCGAATGCCTTGCGTTCCTTGGTGTATTGAATGGTTTCCTCGAGCACCGCCTCCATGGCCGCGGCGGCCATAATGGCAATGGAGAGTCGCTCCTGGGGCAGATTCTCCATGAGGTAGATGAACCCCATCCCCTCCTCGCCGATCAGATTCTCGACGGGAACCCGCACGTCGGTGAACGACAACTCGGCAGTGTCCTGAGCATCCAGGCCCACCTTGTCGAGATGCCGGCCGCGTTCGAAGCCCGGCATGCCGCGTTCGACACCGAGCAGGGAGAAGCCCTGGGCCCCCTTCTCCGGATTGGTCTGCGCCACCACGATCACCAGGTCGGCGTTGATGCCGTTGGTGATGAACGTCTTCGAGCCGTTGAGGATGTAGTGATCACCATCCCTGACCGCGCGGGACTTGATGCCCTGCAGATCACTGCCGGTGCCCGGTTCGGTCATCGCGATTGCGGTGATCATCTCGCCGGTGCAGAACTGCGGCAGCCACCGTTGCTTCTGCTCCTCGTTGGTCTGGTGCAGCAGATAGGGCGCTACCACATCGTTGTGCAGGGAAAATCCCAGCCCGCTGTAGCGAGCGGCAACGGTCTCCTCGACGACGATGGTGTTGTACCGGAAGTCGGGGTTGCCTCCGCCGCCGTACTCCTCCGGTACCGCCATGCCGAGAAACCCCTGCTTGCCCGCCTCGAGCCACACCCCGCGGTCGACGATCTTCTCCTTCTCCCACTGATCGTGGTACGGCGCCACGTGCTTATCGAGAAAAGCCCGGAAGGACTCCCGGAACAAGTTGTGTTCCGGCTCGAATATGGTGCGGGTGTATTTGACGGCGTTGCCCATGGCGGTGTCCTCCGGAGATGCTGCGCTGAATCTCTTTCGAGAATAGACCAACCGGATGGTTGGTCACCCTCACGGTCAACCGATGCTCCAGCCTCCGTCGATCGGAACGACAGCACCGAAGAGATAGGACGCTTCATCTGATGCCAACCACCGGACCAGCGCAGCGGCCTCGACGCCGGTGCCGAGACGGCGGGCAGGAACGATATCGGCGATCTCGGCTCGAAACGTCGGATCGGCCACGACCTCGGGAGGGAAATACGACGGATTCTCGATGAAGTTGGGCGCGACACCGTTGACCCGCACACCGTGCCTGGCGACTTCGGACCCGACACTGCGGACCAGGTTCATCTGGGCCGCGCGGGCCGCTTCGTAACCGGCGATCGGGTGCGACGATGTGCGCAGCACCGTGGCCGACGAGGGGATGACCACTGCGCCTGAACCCGCGCTAATCATCGGCGGCAGACAGCGCTCCAGCAGCCAGAACAAGCGGTGGACCAGGCGATCGAAGATTGCCGACACCAGATCGGGGTCATGGGCGGTAATAGGACGGACGGCGATCGGAACGTCAAGATTCGCAATGAGAACGTCGAATGGCCCCCGGCGTTCGACCAGCTCCGCCACCTCTGCCGCGGTACGGAGCGGATCGATGGCCGCCGTCACCTCGTCACCATCTGACCGAAAGCGTTCCACGCACGCCGGTCCGAGGAACGCGTCGGCGTCGGTCACGAGAACCCGTCGGGGTGAATGCTCAGCAGCCATAGCGTGTCTGCAACCTCCTCATCGGCCTGGAGCCAGGAGTTACCGGTGGTTCTCGGACGCCCGGCACTGGCGGCACTACGTGGTGGTAAAGACGCCCACGGTTGCGGCCAGGGCCGCGGGCACCCTGGCTTTGACCCGGGTGCCGGCCTCGGTGTGTTCGGTGGCGTCGACCCGCCCGTCATCGTGCAGCCGCGCGACCAGATCACCCCGCGAATAGGGAATGGTCACGTCGACCGCGACCTCGCGGGGCTCCACCAGTTCGCCCAGCCGACTGCGCAGCCGATCCAGACCGTCACCGGTGCGGGCCGAGACGAACACCGCGCCGGGCAGGGCGCCGCGCAACTCAGCCAGTGTCAGCCCATTGGCGGCATCGATTTTGTTGACCACCAGCAGTTCCGGGGCCGGCGGGGCGTGGTGGTCGGCCTGGACTTCACGAATCACGTGGTGCACCGCCCCGACCTGAGCCAACGGGTTGACGTCGGAGCCATCGACCACGTGAAGGATCAGTTCGGCGTCGATGACCTCCTCAAGAGTCGAGCGGAAGGCCTCGACTAGCTGGGTCGGGAGATGCCGGACGAACCCGACGGTGTCGGTGAACACCACCGGCCGCGCATCGTCGAACTGCCCCCGGCGGGTCGTGGGTTCGAGCGTGGCGAACAGCGCGTTCTGCACCAGGACACCGGCCCCGGTCAGCGCATTGAGGAGGCTGGATTTACCGGCGTTGGTGTAGCCGACGATCGCGATGGACGGCACGTCGCTGTGTAACCGCCGACTGCGCTGAGTGTCGCGGACCTGCTTCATGTCCTTTATCTCGCGGCGCAGCCTGGACATCCGCTCCCGGATTCGGCGACGATCCGTCTCGATCTTGGTCTCGCCGGGGCCACGGGTGCCCACACCGCCGCCACTGCCACCGGCTCTACCGCCGGCCTGCCGGGACATCGACTCACCCCAGCCGCGCAGTCGCGGCAGCATGTATTGCATCTGGGCCAACTCCACCTGCGCCTTACCCTCCCGACTGGTGGCGTGCTGGGCGAAAATGTCCAGGATCAGCGCGGTGCGGTCGACGACCTTGACCTTGACCACCTTCTCCAGAGCGTTCAGTTGGGCGGGGCTCAGTTCGCCGTCACAGATGACCGTGTCTGCGCCGGTCGCGATGACGATCTGGCGTAATTCGATCGCCTTGCCGGATCCGATATAGGTAGCCGGGTCCGGTTTGTCGCGGCGTTGGATGATGCCCTCAAGAACCTCCGACCCGGCGGTCTCGGCCAGTGCAGCGAGTTCGGCCAGGCTGGCATCCGCATCGGCGGCGCTGCCCTCGGTCCATACCCCGACAAGCACCACGCGCTCAAGCCGGAGTTGCCGGTACTCGACCTCAGAGACGTCGGCGAGTTCCGTGGACAACCCAGCGACGCGGCGCAGCGCGGCGCGGTCTTCGAGCGCGAGTTCGCCCAGGCTGGGCTCAACGCCGGGGGCGCGGCTATCAGGATCGGTCATGGCAGATCCTGATGGTGTCACGCGGCCGGGCGGTCGCGCATCCCGAATGACGTACCCGGACGACGATCACCCCTGCGCCGCCCACCAGTCATCCGAGATTTCCCCCCGCGCGACCATAATCGAGGGACCACGCAGGAAACTCGTCGTCTCGGTGATCTCGACGCAGACCTCCCCGCCTGGAACCCGGACCCGAAGTGCTCCGGTGCGAGCGCCCTGGTGATCAAGCGCGGCGGCGGCCGCGGCCACCGTGCCGGTGCCGCAGGACCGGGTTTCGCCAACACCACGTTCGTGGACTCGCATCGACACCACCCCGCCGACCACCGGTGTCACGACCTCCACGTTCACGCCCTCCGGGAACTCGGCCCGGTCGAACTCCACGGCAGAACCAACATCGAGGGCCGCGAGCTCCTCCGCGCTCAAGGCGGGTGCGACACAGGCCAGGTGCGGATTACCCACGTCCACCCCCATTCCGGTCATCCGGCGCCCGCCGACGGTCGCCCAACCGGCGCCCAACCGCTTGACGGTACCCATTTCCACCGTGACGTCAGCACTCAACTCGTCAGCGGCGTGCACGACGACCGGCCGGGGGCCGGCCAGCGACCCGACCACGAACTCGTTGCAGTCCACCAACCCATTGGAGCGCAGGTAGTGCGCGAAGACCCGCACCCCGTTGCCGCACATCTGGGCGACTGAACCATCGGCGTTGCGGTAATCCATGAACCAGTCGCCGGGGCCCATCCGGTCCGGCAGTCGGTCGAGGATTCCCGCGGCCACCGCAGCCCCGGCAGTGACGACCCGCAGCACACCGTCGGCACCCAGGCCACGACGACGGTCGCACAGCGCCGTCACCACAGACGTGGTCAGGACAAGCTCGGCGGCCGGGTCCGGCAACACCACGAAGTCATTCTCGGTGCCGTGCCCCTTGCCGAAGATCACCTGCTCAGGATACCGAGCGCCAGGACGCCAGCACGGCGCCGACGAGTCCGTCCGACTCGGTGTCCAGCCAGTGGATGCGGTGGTCGCGCCGGAACCAGGAGCGTTGACGCCGCACATAGCGGCGCGTGCCGACGAATGTCGATTCGCGGGCCCGGTCGAGTTCGGCCGCGCCGCCGCCGGTATCGAGCGCCTCGATCACCTGGGCATAACCCAGCGCACGGGCCGCGGTGCGGCCGTCACGAAGCCCGCGGCCCAGCAGCGCACGCACTTCACCGACCAAACCGCTGCTGAACATGCCCTCGGTCCGTTTGGCCAGCCGGTCGTCCAGAACATCGGTTGCCCGATCCACTCCGACGATCACCGTGTCCCAGCGGGGTTCGCCGATGGCCGGCGCCGAGGCGGCGAACGGCCGGCCGGTCAGTTCGATGACCTCCAATGCCCGCACGATCCGGCGGCCATCGGTGGCCAGGATCGCCGCCGCGGCGGCCGGATCACGCCGAGCCAGCTCGGTGTGCAGGCCGGCTGCCCCCACCTCATCGAGCCGGCCCTCCCAGCGCGCCCGCACCGCCGGATCCGTTGCAGGAAAGGACCATTCGTCGAGCAGCGACTGGACATACATCATCGATCCCCCGACGATGATCGGCACCGCACCGCGGGCCGCGACCGACTCCACAGCGGCGACGGCGGCGTACTGGTACCGCGCGACCGTGGCAGTCACCGTGACGTCGAGAACATCGAGCTGGTGGTGCGGGATGCCGAGCCGCTGCTCCGGCGGGACCTTCGCGGTGCCGATATCCATGCCACGGTACTGCTGCATGGCGTCGGCGTTGATCACCTCGACCGCGGTCCTGCCGCCCAGCCGCTCGGCAACCGCGAGAGCCAGCGCCGATTTTCCGGTGCCGGTCGGCCCGACGATCGCTATCGGCCGGCTCATGAGATCAGGCCCCTCATCCCCGAGTCGCTTCGCTCCCGCCCGCCGGTCCTCATCCCCGAGTCGCTTCGCTCCCGCCCGCCGGGGCCCACGTACCGACGAAATACCCGACGCCGTACGGCGCCCCGCGGGCCAACTCCGTGGCGTCCCACTGTCGGAGTTCCGCCAGCCCGGCAAGCACCTGATAGGCCACGCGCCCGGCGATCCAGCCCCCTAGCTGCATCAACGCGGCGACATCGCCACCGGCGAGGGCATCGTCGAGGATGGCCTGCGCTGATTCGGCGGCGGCGTCGTGACCGCCCGGTGCCGACGGTGTCAGCGCGGTGGCGCCGTCGGCCAACACCAGTACACCGACCGGCTCTGCGATGTCGTCGATCTCAGCGCGGAGCGTCCGTCCAAGCTCTACTGCCGCCGGGCCGTCGTGATCGGCGGCGTACACCCGGACCTGCACCGCCGCATCCGGGTTGGCCTGTCCGCGCAACCAGCCGCCGAACAGGGCACACAGCGGAAGGTCGGCGATCCGGGGTCCGGCCTCCGGGGACAGCGCGACCTGAACATCCGCCCCGTAGCCGGCGAAGGTGCCGCTGGCGTCCGGACCGATGACGTCGTCAGCCGGCCCTACACCGACGGCGATCCACCGTCGCGGAAGCGAGGTGGCCGCTGCTACTGCGGCCTTGCGAAACTCAAGGACCTCGGCGGCAGCCCGGCCCGCCAGTTCGGGTATCAGGACCGGCCCGGTGGGCGTCAGTGCGATAGCGGACAACACGCCCTAACGCTAGCCGCCCGCGCTGGGACTCTGCCCGGCGGCGGCCGGCGAACCCGAGTCAGCCTCGCGGCGGGCCAGTGCCGCCGTGGAGACCACCATGACAGCGACTGCGGCGATCAACACCACCCAGCCGTCCGCACCGGGCCGCAAAGCCTCACCGAGAACCAGGATGCCCAGAATCGACGCGACGACAGGCTCGGCGACTGTCATGGTCGGCAGCGACGCCGACAGCGAACCCGCCCGGAACGACGACTGCTGCCAGGCGGTTCCTGCGATGGCCACCGCGATGGCAACGTACAACTCCGGGGTGCTCAGCACCGCCGACATCCCGTCACCGAGCCGCTCGACGACTCCCTTGATGAGAACGGCGAACACACCCCACAGCGAACCCGACACCAATCCGAGCAGCACTGCGGCGGTGGGTCGGCCGGCGAACGCTCGGGCGCCCAGAACACACAACACCAGTGCCGGACCCATGACTGCGATCACCACCACCCAGATCTCGAAGGCAGCACGCGCCTGGCCGGCGGTCGGATTCCCGACCGTCACGATCACCGCCACCGACGTGGCAAGCAGTGCCGCCCAGAGCAGCTGACTCCGACTGACCGCCTGGCCGGTGGAACGGGATTGGATCGGCAGGGCGAACAGCAGCGACGTGACCAGCAGCGCCTGCACCATGAGCACCGAACCGAGCCCGAGAGCCGCTGCCTGAAAACCGAACCCGAGAACGGACACCATCGTGCCCAGCCACCACTGCCGGTCCTTGAGCAACTCGATGAAAAGCTCCAGGTAGCCGACGGGTTTGTCGGTCACCTCTTTGGCGGACCGCTGGTGGATGACATCGCCGACCCCGATGAAGAAGGCGGCCGCCAATGCCAGCAGGGCGGCCACATCGGCACTAGACACGATTCGTCACGGTCCTCTCCCCATGGTCCTGTCCTCCTTCTGGTCCTGCCCGCCTTCGCCGCCAGCGTGCCCGCAGCGGCGCGGCCAGGGCAAACCGCAACCAACCAACCCGGAGGCACGGACACCGGGGAACTGGTTCAATAACCCACGTGGCTGCCGCCGGGCGGTGTGCCATGAGGAATCGGAGCCGCTTCGCGCGGCAGGTGCGCGGAGAAACCGCGCGGAGGGTAGGTGACTCATGAACGGCGACGACGCACATGGCGGCGAGGCCCCGCGGCCCGTTCCCCGGCCGGGACCTCCCCGACCGGGCCCTGCCCGAGCTGTTCCCCGTTCCCATCCGCCCACCCGGCCGGCGCTGTTGCACAACGACCCCCGGAAGTTCGGCCGGGTCGCCGAGGACGGCAGCGTGTATCTGGTGACCTCGTCCGGGGAACGCGTGATCGGTTCGTGGCAGGCCGGCGACCCCGAGGCCGCGTTCGACCACTTCGGCCGTCGCTTCGACGATCTCGCCACTGAGGTCACCCTGATGGAAGCCCGGTTGGCCTCCGGAACCGGTGACGCCCGCAAGATCAGGGCCGCCGCCGATTCACTGGCCGACTCCCTGGCCACCGCCAGCGTTCTGGGTGACGTCGATGCCCTGGCAACGCGGCTTGCCGCCATCGCCGAGCAGGCCGACGAAACCGCTCAGGCC
>JAHZJY010000294.1 GCA_022600695.1 Actinomycetes bacterium
GAGCCGTCCGCCGGATCGGATGCTGCCGCCGTCAAGACGCGGGCCACCCGGGTCGACGGTGGCTGGACCATCAGCGGCCAGAAGGTGTGGACCAGCGGCGCCCACTACGCCCGCCGGGGCCTGGCGACCGTACGTACTGACTTCGACGTGCCCAAACACGCCGGGATCACCATGGTGATCGTGGATATGAAGGCCCCCGGCGTAGAAGTACGTCCGCTGCGGCAGATCACCGGCGGCTCGGAGTTCAACGAGGTGTTCTTCAACGAGGTGTTCATCCCGGACGAGGATGTGGTCGGCGAGCCCAACGCCGGCTGGGCCGTCGCCCGAGCCACGCTGGGCAATGAGCGGGTGAGCATCGGTGGTGGGGCCGGCGGGATCACGCCGGCCTCGGCCTGGTTGGTACAGCTGGCGCAGACCCACGGCGACCGCATGGCCGGAGCCGCGGCGCGGGTCGGCCGTTTCCTCGCCGACGACCACGCGCTGCGGCTGCTCAACCTGCGCCGCGCCGCGCGCAGCATCTCCGGTGCCGGACCGGGCCCGGAAGGCAACATCACCAAACTCAAACTCGCCGAACACTTTCAGGAGCAGGGTGCCATCGCGGCCGCCCTGGTCGGCCCGGAACTGGCGCTCGAGGGTGGCGAAGGGGCGTTGGCGGCCCGTGCCGCGATGGGCGCCCGGGGGATGGCCATCGCCGGCGGCACCTCCGAGGTGGCGCGTAACCAGATCGCCGAACGCATCCTCGGGATGCCGCGCGATCCGCTGATCAGGTAGCCGGGTGGACGGCGGCATAGGGTGATGCCCATGACTCCGGTCCGGATCACCGTGCGCGGCACCCGCACGGTCACGGCGCGCCCCGAGCAGGCGACCGTCCGCGCGATGCTGACCGGCGAGGGGCCCTCGGCCGAACCGGTTTTTCAGGCGGTGGCCTCCGGGCTGGCCGAGGTCCGACGCCGGCTGGAAGACCGGCACCATCCCGAACGTGGCCCGGTCATCCGGTTCGCGGTCGACCAGATCCGGCTGGGCTCATACCGGCCGCCGCACCCCGACCGTGCGCAATTGCCGCCGGTCTACACCGCCGCGGTGCCGATCACCGCGACGTTCACCGACTTCGACGAACTGGCCGTGTGGGTCGGGTGGTGCGCACAGGTCGACGGACTCGGCATCACCGGTATCGACTGGGCGCTCACCGCGGCGAACCGGCGCAAGATCGAGCGCAAGACCAGGCGGCAGGCGGTCCGCGAGGCCCGGCGGCGCGCCCAGGATTACGCCGACGCACTCGACCTCGGGACCGTCGCGGTGAGCAGTATCAGCGATACCGGACCGGGCGGTGCGGCCCGGCGCACGATGCTGATGGCCAGGGCCTCGGCAGCTCCGGCGGACGGGCCGGCTGAATTCGCCCTGCGCCCCGACGATATCGAGATCGCCGCCGAGGTCGAGGCGGTGTTCACCGTTCACAGCGGTGACTGAGGCGGGTCCCTGCCCCCTTCGCCGGACACCGTATTGACGACGATCGGCAGCCGGCATCAACGGGCCGAGGCGAACGCCCGTACCCAGTCGAACCACGCGCCCATTCCCTCACCGGTGCGGGCGCTCACCGCCAGGATGGTCGCTGTCTGGTTCACCTGCCGTACATGGTCGATGTAGGTGTCGACGTCGGCGTCGAGGTGCGGTACCAGGTCGATCTTGTTGATCAGCACGAGGTCCACCGACCGGAACATCACCGGATACTTCAGCGGTTTGTCTTCGCCCTCGGTCACCGAATACACCATGGCTTTGGCGTGCTCGCCGACGTCGAACTCTGCCGGGCACACCAGATTTCCGACGTTCTCCACGATCACCAGATCCAGTGCGGGCAGGTCCAGTCCCGCCAGCGCACGGTTGACCATCGGGGCATCGAGATGGCATTCGCCGCCGAAACCGTTATTGGTGTTGAGCAGCGATATCTGCGCACCGCGCCCGCCGAGTTTGGCGGCGTCGAGGTCAGTGGCGATATCGCCCTCGACCACCCCGACGGCGAGATCTCCGGCCAGTTCGTCCAGCGTCGCCGCGAGGATCGTAGTCTTACCCGATCCGGGCGAGCTCATCAGGTTGAGCGCGCGAATCCCGTTATCGTCAAAAGACTTACGGTTGACCTCAGCGCGGATGTCATTCTCGGAGAAGATCGCCTCGAGAACTTCGATCCGCTGCGAACCCGTGGTGTACCCGCTGTGGTCGCCATGCTCGTGAGCGGCGTCATCGCCGTGCTCGTGGCTGTGTTCGGTGCCGTCATCGTGGCGGTGAAATCGACCCATGTTGTCAGACCCTTCTCATGTCACGTCAACTCATGTCACGTCAACGGAAGTGACCAGGAACTCCTCGCCACGCACGACTGCAACGTCGGCGCTGTCACACTGCGGACAGCACACCGAGAATCGGGAGGCGATCGGGGACTGCCGGCCGCAGCCGCGACAGGACACCTCGGCGGTGATGAACTCGAGCTCCAGTTCGGCCTCGGGCATGTCCTCGTGGTCGCGGACCAGACTCCAGCAGAACGACAACGACTCCGGAACCACCTGGCGCAGCGCCCCGACCTGAACCCGCACGACCTCGACCCGGCGGCCGGCGGCGTGGGGTTTGACCACGCCGGCGATCGCCCGGCAGAGCGACAACTCATGCATCGCGGCCAACCCTACGACTAGCGTGGCCAATGTGACCGTTCGGGTTCGCCTCGATATCAGCGGTGTGGTTCAAGGGGTCGGATTCCGTCCTGCCGTCGCCCGCATCGCCGCCGAGTACCGGCTGACCGGCTGGGTCTACAACGACGCCGGGGCGGTGCACTGCGAACTGGAGGGCCCGGCCCGGGAGATCGACGCCGCTGTGGCCGCGCTACGGGAGTCCCCGCCACCGATGGCCCGCATCGACACCCTGCACATCGCCACGGTCGTACCGTGCGGGGGCGACGTTTTCGAGATCATCGACAGCAAGGCCGACGACGCCGCCCGGACTCTGGTGCCGCCCGATATCGCGATCTGCGCGGACTGCTTGCGGGAGATGCGCGATCCCGCTGACCGCCGCCACCGGCACCCGTTCATCACCTGTACCAACTGCGGACCGCGCTACACCGTCATCACCGATCTGCCCTATGACCGCCCGGCGACGACGATGGCGAGCTTCGGGATGTGCCGGGCCTGCGCGGCGGAGTACTCCGACCCCCTCGACCGGCGATATCACGCCCAGACCATCGCCTGTGGGGACTGCGGTCCGCAGCTGTCCTGGCTGGGTCCGGTGGCCACCGATGATCCGGTCGGGGCTGCGGCCGACGCGCTCCGGGCCGGGCAGGTTGTCGCGATCAAGGGTATCGGCGGCTACCACCTGGCCTGCCGCGCCGATGACGACGCCGCGGGGGCCCTGTTGCGCTCCCGCAAGCACCGGCCGGCCAAACCGTTCGCGGTGATGGTCGCCGATCTTGACGCCGCCCGGGCGGTCGCCGAGATCGACGAGCCTGCCGCGGCGGCGCTGACGAGTCCGGCCGCGCCCATCGTCCTGGTTCGACGACGCGGGGCGACGGTCAGCGACATCGTCGCTCCCGGACTGTCCGACCTCGGCGTGATGCTTGCCTATTCGCCGGTACACCACCTGCTGTTCGACCGGATCGGCGCGGTTCCGCTGGTGATGACCTCGGCCAACCGGGGCGGCTCGCCCATCGTGTTCCGGGATGAGGACCTGGGTTGGATTATCGGGTCCGCCGACGGGCGTGGAACGCCGGATCTGGCCGACGCGGTTCTGACCCACGACCGCCCGATCCACGTGCCGTGCGAGGACTCGGTGATCGCCATCGACGACCGGGGCGGCCAGCTGCCGGTGCGGCGCTCCCGCGGCTACGCGCCGCTGCCGGTATCGGTGGAGGTGGCCGGCGGGGAGGTGGTGCTGGCCACCGGCGGCGACCTCAAGACCGCGTTCTGCCTGATGGCCGGTGCCGTCGACGGACGTCGGCACGCCCACTTGTCCCCGCACCTCGGTGATATGGCCGACCCGCGCACCCAGGCCTGTTTCGAGTCCGCGCTCGATCACCTGTCATTCATGACCGGCCAGCAGCCCGCGGTGATCGCCTGCGATCTGCATCCGCGCTACGCCACCACCGACTGGGCCCACCGGGCCGCGACCTCGGGGCCGACCCAGCGGCCGGTGCTGGCGATTCAGCATCATCATGCGCACGCGGTGTCATTGCTGGCCGAGCACCGGCGGTTGGGTACCCCGGCGATCGCGGTGGCCTACGACGGCACCGGTTACGGCACCGACGGGACGATCTGGGGCGGGGAACTGCTGGCGATCACCGAACCCGCGGAGTTCACCCGGGCGGGGCATCTCGCGCCGTTCGCTTTGCCCGGCGGCGAGGGAGCGGTGCGCCAACCCGCCCGAATCGCGCTGGACCTGCTGATGCGGGCCGGTGTCGACTGGACTCCCGACCTGCCGCCGGTTATCGCGGTCGGCGCGGCCGGGCTGCACGTGCTCGCTCAGCAGATTCCGCGCGGGCTGGGGTGTGTGCCGACCACCAGCATGGGCCGGCTGTTCGACGCCGTCGCCAGCCTGCTGGGCGTCTGCCAGCAGGTCAGCTACGAGGGGCAGGCTGCGGTGGAACTGGAGCAGCTGGCCCGGCGTGGCCGCGCCGGGCACCCGGAGTTGGCCGACTTCGCGGTATCGGGCGGGGTGATGGACCCGGCACCGGTGATCGCCGCGCTGGCCAGGGCGGTTAGGGGTGGCGTCGACCCGGCCGACCTCGCCGCCGGGTTCCACCGGGCGGTGATCCGGGCGACCTCCCGGGCCGCCGTGCGCTGCGCTGAGGACGCGGGGATCGGTGTCGTGGGGCTGACCGGTGGGGTGTTCGTCAATCGTCTACTGCTGCAGGGTCTTCGGGAATCCCTGACCAAGCGCGGCATCGAAGTGCTTTCGCACCGTATCGTTTCTTGTAACGACGGCGGTCTGGCGCTCGGTCAGGCCACCATTGCCGCCACCCTCAGGGCGGCCGTCAGGGAAGAGGAAAGGACCGGCATATGTGTCTGGGAATCCCCGGCAAGGTGATCGAGATCTGGGATGAGGCGGGAACCCGGATGTCGACAGTCGACTTCGGCGGTACCACCAAGACGGTCTGCCTGGCCTACCTGCCGGATATGACGCTCGGTGAATACACGATCGTGCACGCCGGGTTCGCCATCACCCGCCTCGACGAAGTCTCTGCCAATGAGACCCTGCGGATGTTCGCGGACCTTGGAATCCTTGAGGAGGAGTTGGGTACGGCATGAAATACCTTGACGAATTCCGCGACCCCACTGCCGCGAAGGCGTTGGTTGACACTATTCGACGAACCGCAACCCGACCGTGGACGGTGATGGAGGTCTGCGGCGGACAGACCCACTCGATCATTCGCAACGGTATCGACCAGCTGCTTGACGGCGCGGTGGAGTTCATCCACGGACCGGGCTGCCCGGTGTGTGTGACCCCGCTGGAGATGATCGACCGCGGTCTGGAGATCGCCTCCCGCGATGACGTCATCTTCTGTTCGTTCGGCGATATGCTCCGGGTCCCCGGCAGCAGCCGGGACCTGTTCAGCGTGCGGGCCCGCGGGGGCGACGTCCGCATCGTCTACTCGCCGCTGGATGCCACCCGCATCGCCGCCGACAATCCCGACAAGCAGGTGGTGTTCTTCGGTGTCGGGTTCGAGACCACCGCCCCGGCCAACGCCATGTCGGTGCTGCACGCGAAACGACTCGGGCTGACCAACTTCTCCATGCTGGTATCCCATGTGCTGGTGCCGCCGGCGATGAAGGCCATCCTGGGCTCGCCGTCCAACCGGGTTCAGGGTTTCCTGGCCGCCGGCCACGTCTGCAGCGTCATGGGGACCGCCGAGTACGCGCCGCTGGTTGCGGACTTCGGATTGCCGATCGTCGTCACCGGTTTCGAGCCGCTCGATGTGCTCGAAGGCGTACGTCAGGTGGTTGAACTGCTGGAGGCCGGGAGGGCCGAGTTGCACAACGCCTACCCGCGTGCGGTTACCGACGCCGGCAACACCGTCGCCCAGCAGGCGCTGGAGGACGTGTTCGTGGTGACCGACCGGCAGTGGCGCGGTATCGGGATGATCCCGCAGTCCGGCTGGACGCTGTCGCCCCGGTACGCCGAGTTCGACGCCGAACTCAAGTTCGGGGTGGGCCGGTTGCGGGTGCAGGAGTCCGCCGAATGCCATAGCGGTGAAGTCCTGCAGGGTCTGATCAAGCCCAACCAGTGCCCGTCCTTCGGCACCACCTGCACACCTCGCACCCCGTTGGGCGCCACCATGGTCTCCAGTGAGGGCGCCTGCGCGGCCTACTACCAGTTCCGGCGGCTGGCCGGGGGCGCCGCGTCCCCGGCATCGGCGTCCGCGGGTGTCTGACCGGCCCGCGCCGGCGGACCCGACGAACTGGGTCTGCCCGCTGCCCCTACGCGAGACCACCCGCATCGTGATGGGGCACGGCGGCGGCGGAATCCTCTCCGAGGAGCTCATCGAGAACCTGTTCCTACCGGCTTTCGGCTCCGTCGGCGGGCCGTCCCGCGACTCCGCGGTACTGGAGACCGGGGCGGTCCGGATCGCGTTGACCACCGACTCCTACGTCGTCAACCCGCTGTTCTTCCCCGGCGGCAATATCGGTGATCTCGCCGTCAACGGGACCATCAACGACCTGGCCTGCAGCGGAGCCCAGCCGTTGGGGCTGACCGCCGGGTTCATCCTCGAGGAGGGTCTGGAACTCGACGTGCTCGGTGCGGTCGCACAGAGCATGGGTGCCGCGGCCGCGCACGCCGGGGTGGGCATCGTCACCGGTGACACCAAAGTGGTCGGCAGGGGCGGGGCCGACGGTCTTTTCATCAACACCGCGGGGGTCGGTCTGGTCCCGGCGGGTCTGCGCATCGGGCCTGAGCAGGCCCGACCCGGTGACGACATCATCGTCTCGGGCGCTATCGGAGAGCACGGCGTGGCGATCATGAGTGTGCGGGAGGGCATCGACTTCGGCACCACGGTCACCACCGACAGCGCGCCGCTACATCGGTTGGTCGCGGCTGTGCTGGGCGCCCTCGAAACCGTGGGGGCGGATCCGAATTCCGTTCACGCCCTGCGTGATCCGACCCGCGGAGGGCTGATCGCGGCGACCGTCGAGATCGCCCGTGCCGCCGGCGTCGGAGTGCAGATCGATGAGCAGGCCGTCCCGGTGCCCGAAACGGTGGCCTCGGCATGTGGCTTCCTCGGCCTGGACCCGATGCAGGTGGCCAATGAGGGCAAATTGGTGGCCTTCGTCGATCCCGCCCACACCGATACGGTGCTGACCGCGATGCGGGCCCGCGCCGAAGGGGTCGGCGCCGTCGTCATCGGCCGGGTGGTCGAAGAGCACCCCGGTATGGCGGTGGTCCGGACACCGTTCGGCACCACCCGGGTGGTGGAACGCGAACTGGGTGAACAACTTCCGCGGATCTGCTGACGCTCATGGCCGAACCGATCGTGACCGGCGTGACCGGGACCCTCGAAGTCGCCGCCGTTGCCGCGTTGACCGGTTGGGTGCGCGCCGAGGGTATCGGTTCGGAGGTCAGCGATGTGGCGGCCGGCGCACTGCCGCGAGCAGACGCAAAGTCGCCCTAAAACCGGCGTGCCGGTGGGACTTTGCGTCTGCTCGCGATGGGAGGGGTCAGCGCTGGGTACTGCAGGCGCACTGCTGGGTGGTCGGCACGGTGGCCATGACCTGGTCGACATGCTCGCCGCAGCCACCCCAGGTGGTCTTGTGGCAACGCGGACATTCAACGGGGTAGCACATGATTCTCCTCCTCCGGTCCAGAGCTCAGACGGATGTGGCATCCGATGTGGCGGCCTCGGCGGCGATCTTCGCGCTGATCTCGGCGCGGACCGCATCCATGTCGAGTTCCTTGATTTTGGTGATCAGGTCCTCCAACGCCGGGGCGGGAAGCGCGCCGGGCTGGGCGAACAAAAGCACCCCGTCGCGGAACGCCATGATGGTGGGGATCGACCGGATCTGCAGGGCGCCGGCCAACTGCTCTTCCACCTCGGTGTTGACCTTGGCGTGCACCACGTCGGGATGCGCGGTCGCTGAACTCTCGAAGACCGGCGCGAAACTGCGGCACGGGCCGCACCACGACGCCCAGAAGTCGATGAGCACGATCGAGTTGTCGGCGATGGTCGACTCGAAGTCGGTTGTGGTCAACTCGACGGTGGTCATGGGCGGGTCCTTTCGGATCGGTAGCCGGTGCCCGACTCGGACACCTGTGCGGATACAAGTACCCATGGGGGTATTTTATTCCCGTCTTGCCAGTACCCCGTCGGGTATGTTTACATTGGCTCACATACCCCACAGGGTATCGAACAGATGAGGAGAACCGATGTCTACAGCCGCCGTGGTCAGTGCCGCCGAACTCCGCGAGTTGATGGCGTCCCCGACGTCACCCCGCGTCATCGATGTCCGTACGTCGGGCGAATTCGAGACGGTGCACATCGCCGGTGCGTACAACGTTCCGCTGGACCTGCTGCGCGAACACCGCGATGAGATCCGCGCACATCTGGACGAGCAGGTTGTCCTGGTGTGTCAGTCCGGGCAGCGCGCCGCGCAGGCCGAGGACGCCCTTCGGGCGGGCGGGCTGTCCAACGTGCACATTCTCGACGGTGGCATGAGTGGCTGGCAGAGCGCCGGGTTCGCTGTCAACCGCGGTGCCCAGCGCTGGGATCTGCAACGTCAGGTCCGATTGGTGGCCGGGACGATCGTCGTGCTGAGCCTGCTGGCCGCAATCGTGATACCCGGGATGCAGTGGGTGGCCTTCGCGATCGGCGCCGGCCTGATGATCAGCGCGATCACCAACACCTGCGCGATGGGCATGATGCTGGCCAAGCTGCCCTACAACCGCGGCCCGGCCTGCGATGCGCAGACCGTCGTCGCCCAACTCGTCGGTTCCGCGCCCGACCGGAAGTGATACTCCGATGATCGCGCTCACCGTCGTCTTGGCCGTCTTCGTCGGGATTGCACTCGGACTGCTGGGCGGCGGTGGCTCGATCCTGACCGTTCCCCTGTTGGCCTATGTGGCCGGGATGGACGCCAAGCAGGCCATCGCCACCTCGTTGCTGGTCGTGGGTACGACCAGTGTGGTGGCGGCCGTCTCGCACGCTCGCGCCGGGCGGGTTCAGTGGCGTACCGGATTGGTCTTCGGCGCGGCGGGCATGGTCGGCGCGTACGCCGGTGGTGTGTTGGCCCGATTCATTCCCGGCAGTGTGCTGCTGATCGGCTTCGCCGTCATGATGATCGCCACCGCCGTGGCGATGCTGCGGGGCCGTAAGGAGGTCGGCCCGGCCGATCCCGGCCACCGCATCCCGGTCCCGAAGGTCATCGTCGAGGGCCTCGTCGTCGGCTTGGTCACCGGACTGGTCGGCGCCGGCGGCGGCTTTCTGGTTGTTCCCGCGCTGGCCCTCCTGGGTGGGCTGCCGATGCCGGTCGCGGTCGGCACTTCGCTGGTGGTCATCGCGATGAAGTCCTTCGCCGGCTTCGCCGGTTATCTCAGCAGCGTCGCGATCGACTGGAAGGTGGCGGGGATGGTTACCGCCGCCGCGGTCCTCGGGGCGCTGCTCGGCGCCCGACTGACCGCGTTGGTCAACCCCGACTCGTTGCGTAAGGCGTTCGGCTGGTTCGTGATGGTGATGTCGTCGGTGATTCTCTTCGAGGAGGTTCATCCGCTACTCGGCACCGCCATGGCTGTGCTGACGATCGTCGCCGCGATTGTCTACTACATCCGCGATCGCCGGGGGACCGATACCCCGGCGGGTACGCTCGACACCATTAAATCCTGAGGAGGGGTCATGGTCGGTAACGAAACCGCCATCACTGATGTGCTGAACCGGTTGCGCCGCGCGCAGGGGCAACTGGCGGGTGTGATCTCGATGATCGAGACGGGCCGGGAGTGCAAGGACGTGGTCACCCAACTCGCGGCGGTGTCGCGGGCTCTGGATCGGGCCGGGTTCAAGATCGTGGCAACGGGCCTCCGTGAGTGTGTCCTCGGCGAGTCCGCCGACGGCTCCGCGCCGATGACCGAGGCCGAGTTGGAGAAGCTCTTCCTGTCCCTCGCCTGATGTAGCCGGCCTGATCGGGTCGGTGCCCTACCGGAGGGGACGCAGCACGATGGGCATCCCGTCCATCGGCACCGGCATGCCGGCGAAGTCGTATTCGGGCTGATAGCCGGGGTAGGGCA
>JAHZJY010000295.1 GCA_022600695.1 Actinomycetes bacterium
AGAGTCTAGCGTCCGGTTCAGTCCTCACGCCGACGGCGGCCGCCGCCGCCCGCCGGGCCGTTGACCTGCAACCTGGCCATGAGATCGGCAACCGACGGCCCGCCGGTGTGCTGCCCGCCCGGTTGCGCCGGCGGTTCCGGGACCGTTTCCGGGGCCACCTGCTGCTCGGAGTCGCGGTGCCGTCCCGCGGGAGCCGGCTGCTCATCGGGGCCAACCCGGTGCCGGCCGCGCAGGCTGTCCGGCGCGACAACAGGTTCCGAACCCGGTGCCCGCCGGGCACCGTCACCGTTGGCGTGGCGACCGCGACGAACCTCCGGCGGCCGCCACGGCGGTCCGGACGGCGGCGGACCCTCGTTGACCACGACGGGCTCGATCGGGGCGGTCTGCGCGACAGCCGGCTCCTCGGCCCGTCGCCGGTGGTTGCCGCCGTCGTCCCGAGTCGGGCGCCGCGGCGCGGCCGACGGCCGCGGGTGCGCGGCGGCCAGCGGCTCCTCCCGAACGTCGATGATGGGGCTTTGGTCGGCGGCCACCGGACCGGCGACGATCGCTACGACCTCCTCGGTGACCACTGAGACCCGGCTGCTCTCGACCCGTCCCGGCGCAGACGGCATCGGGACCGCAGCCCGGTCACCTTCCAGCGCGGGCCGCTCGCCGAGGTCGGAACCGAGCATCGCTTCCAGATGGGAACGCAGTGCGGTCAGTTCGGACCGCAGGGCGGACATCTCCTCAGCGGCCTGCGCCCGTAGTTCGCCCGCCAACTGCCGGCGCAGGTGGGCCTCCACGGAGAGCTCGTACTCCCGACGGGCGGAGATCTCCCGATCGAGTTGCAGATCGTAGACGAACTTCATGTCCCGGGCCCGCGCCTGGTCCAGTTCACTCTGGCGGCGGTACACCACCGTCACGAATGCGGCCATGACCGCGGCCCACAGCGATAAAACCACCGCAAGCCGCAGCAACTCCACCCGATCGGTGAACACCAGGGTCGAACTTGCCGCGATGGCCAGAATCAACAACCCGGTCAGAAGCGGCCAACCAGGCCCGCGGCCACCGCGACGGCTCCGTGCGCCGCGGGACTGAACGGTCATGGCCCGACTGTACCGCGCACCGAAAGCGATTTCCGGTTGCGACAAGCGGGCCGGGCATCGGCCCGTCTAGTCGGCCAGGGCGTCCTCCGCGGTGTTCGCTTCACCCGGAGACCTACAGCAGTACTGCAGCCACAGCGCGGCGACCACAAGCGCTGACGCACTGGCAGCGGCGGCGATCACGCCCGGGATGTCGGTCGCGGCCACCTGCATCTCGGTGCGCCGGGGCAGCAGGTAGCCGAGCACCGCGATCCACCACCCGAACATCACAGCACCCACCCACGCCGATGCCTTCGCGACCGCGACGGTGCGTGCGACGGCCAGCGGATCCAGCCGCCCCGCCCCGACGCCGATCCGGCCATCCCGGATCCGGCTGCGCACCAAGGCCGCCCACCACGTTTCGCCGGCAGCGACCGCCAGGAGCGACAAGCCGGTCCACAGCGTGAGGGGCGGAAAGTACCGGTAGAGCACCCGGATCGCGAGATAACCGACGATGACCGCGGCCAACGCGGCGAATGCCAGATCACGCTTGCGGGTCGGCCCCATCACTGCGCGCCCTCCGGACCCCGCAGAGCCAGGTCGGTCCTGCGGACCCCGTCGCGGTCGGTCTGGTCCAACTCCGCGATGATGACCCGCACCGGCCGACCCCGACCGGCCACGCTCAATTCCGCGGCCGGGTCGACGGCCAGCCACGGGATCAACACGAACGCCCGTTGGTGAGCGAACGGATGCGGCAGCGTGAGCTCAACGTCATCGGAAAACACCTCCGCGTCCCCGTCGAAGCAGCACACCAGATCGATATCGAGGGTGCGCGGACCCCACTTCCGGGTTCGCACCCGCTCATTGAGGCGTTCGATCTCCTGCGCCCGGCGCAGCCAGCCTCGCCCGTCGACAGCGGGGTCATCGGCGATCAGGGCGGCGTTCAGGAAAGGTTGCTGTTCGACGCCTCCCCACGCGTCGGTCTCCCACACCGGCGACACCGAGACGACGGTCTCCCCCAGAGCGTCGACCGCGGACTGCAGCCTGGCCAACCGGTCACCGAGATTCGACCCGATGGACAGCACCACACGGCTCATGTCTCCGCCGGGATGATCTGCCCGCGGCGGGAACGCCGGGAGCGGCGGGCGACCACTGCGACGTCGGCGAAGGTGAGCGGGATGGGCGCCGCCGGTTTGTGCACCACCACTTCCACGGCGTGCACTCGGATATCGGTCATCACGTCCTCGGCGATCTCCGCGGCGACCGTCTCGATCAGGTTGCGGGGTGGGCCGGCGACGACATCGGCGGCTCGCTGGGCGAGCGCGCCGTAGTCGAAGGTGTCGTCGAGATCATCACTGGCCGCGGCGTCAGCGAGGTCGATCCAGACTGTGATGTCGATCACGAAGTCCTGTCCATCGCGCCGTTCGTGGTCGAAGACGCCGTGGTTACCCCGCACGGTCAAGCCGCGCAGTTCGATACGGTCAGCCATCGGTCCGACCCCCTTCATCGGCCGGGTGGTCCCAGCGTTCGGCGACTTTCAGCGCGTCAACGCTGGCGCGCACGTCGTGCACGCGGACCCCCCAGGCGCCGCGCAGCGCGGCCAGTGCCGAGATCACGGCGGTGGCGGTCTCCCGGCCTTCCGGCGGGCGCGGTTCACCGTCCTCACCAGCCAGCAGAGCCCCCAGGAACCGCTTGCGGGACGCACCGACGAGCACTGGGAATCCGGTGCCGACGAACTCGGCCAGCGCATGCAGCAGCATCCAGTTGTTCTCCGCCGACTTGGCGAACCCCAGCCCCGGATCGATGATCAGGTTGGCCGGGTCCACCCCTGCGTCCACGGCGGCGTCGACTGCGGCCATCAACTCATCGCGGACCTCACCGACGACATCGCGGTAACGCGGCACATCGTGCGGCCGGTCGGCCCACACCGAGGGCCAGTGCATCAAAACCCACGGCACCCCGGACTGTCCCATCACGCGCGCCATCCCGGGGTCGGCGCGGCCCCCGCTCACATCGTTAACCAGCCCGGCCCCGGCATCCAGAGCAGCTTCAGCCACCGCGGCGTGCATGGTGTCGATGCTGACCGTTACCCCCTGCGCGACAAGTTCCTTCACAACGGGTAGCGTCCGACCGATTTCGACCGCACCGTCGATTCGCACCGCGCCTGGCCGAGTCGACTCGCCACCCACGTCGATGATGTCCGCCCCGTCGGCCAGCAGAGCCTGCGCGTGCCCGACGGCCCGGGCCGGGTCCAGATAGCGTCCCCCGTCGGAGAAGGAGTCGTCGGTGACGTTGACGACTCCCATCACCCGAACCCGCCGTGCTCCCTCAATCACTTGCGGAGGATGAGACCCAGTGCCTCGGCCCGAGATGCATCGCTGGACTTGAACAGTCCGCGCACGGCCGAAGTGGTGGTGACCGATCCCGCCTTCCGAACCCCGCGCATGGCCATGCAGAGATGTTCTGCTTCGATGACCACGATGACCCCGCGGGGATTGAGCTTGTGCATAACCGCATCGGCCACCTGGGCGGTCAGCCGCTCCTGCACCTGGGGACGTTTCGCGTACAGGTCAACCACCCGGGCCAGCTTCGACAGGCCGGTCACCCGGCCGTCTTCACCGGGGATGTACCCGACATGAGCCATCCCGTGAAACGCCACCAGGTGATGTTCACACGTCGAGTACATCGGGATTTGCTTGACCAGGACGAGTTCGTCGTGCTGCTCGTCAAAAGTGGTGTCCAACACTGCATCCGGATCGGTGTAGAGCCCGGCGAACATCTCCCGGTAGGCACGAGCGACGCGCGCCGGGGTGTCCTTCAAACCATGCCGATCGGGATCCTCGCCGACCGCGAGGAGTAACTCGCGGACCGCCGCCTCAGCGCGGGGCTGATCGAATATCGGGGTCTCGAGGGTGATCGAATCGCGCTGCGGCACAACTGCTCCGTCCGTCAATCAACTGGTCCGGCCGGAATGGCCGCCCTCATCTCCGGGCGCTTCCCGCGGTGCGCGGCCGGGAGGCATCGGAGGGGTCTGATACGGCTGTTGAGGCTGACCCTGCTGTGGCGGAGGCCAGCCCTGCGGTGGCGGGTACCAGTGACCCGGTTGCTGTTGACCCTGCGTTGGCGGCGGCCAGCCGGGGGCATGCCAGCCGGCTGGGGCACCGTAATTCGGTTGCGTTGGGCCGTCAGGCGCCTGATGACGGCCGCCCGCGTGCGCACCGTTGGCACCGGCGCCGTTGCCATTGGTGGTGCCATTTCCTCCGGTGGCGGGCGGCGCCTGATCGACCTGTTGCGCATGAGCGGCGCTGGCCTGGGCTATCGCCTTCTTGAACGCCGGTTCCGGCATCGGTCTGGGCCACGGCTCACCCCGTTCGATGGCGATTTCGCCGGGGGTCTTGATCGGCGGCTTGTCCGAGGGAATCCGTCCGCCGAAGTCGTCGAACACGGTCAGCCGTGGACGCTTACGGACGTTGGCGAAGATCGCCTGCAATTCGACCCGGTGCAGCGTCTCTTTCTCCAGCAGCTCCCCGGCCAGGATGTCGAGCACATCGCGGTACTCGGTAAGGATCGCCCAGGCCTCGGTGTGCGCGGCCTCGATGAGCTTGCGGACCTCGTCATCGATATCGCGGGCGACCTCATGACTGTAATCGGCCTGATTGCCCATGGTGCGGCCCAGGAACGGATCACCGTGCTCGGTGCCGTAGCGCACCGCACCGAGCTTGGAACTCATCCCGTATTCGGTCACCATCGCGCGGGCGATCTTGGTGGCCTGTTCGATATCGGAGACCGCACCCGTGGTGGGCTCCCGGAACACCAGTTCCTCGGCGGCCCGGCCACCCATGGCGAATACCAGACGGGCGATCATCTCCGAGCGGGTCATCAGGCCCTTGTCATCCTCGGGCACCGACACCGCGTGCCCGCCGGTGCGTCCCCGGGCCAGGATGGTCACCTTGTAGATCGGCTCGATATCGGGCATCGCCCAGGCTGCCAGGGTGTGACCACCCTCGTGATAGGCGGTGATCTTCTTCTCGGTCTCGCTGATCACCCGGCCCTTACGCCGCGGTCCGCCGATCACCCGGTCAACGGCCTCCTCAAGGGCGGCCCCGGTGATGATCGTGCCACTCTCCCGCGCCGTCAGCAGCGCGGCCTCATTGATGACGTTCGCCAGGTCGGCACCGGACATCCCCACGGTCCGCTTGGCCAGCCCGTCCAGATCTGCATCCGGTGCCAGCGGCTTGCCCTGAGCATGTACCCGCAGGACTGCTTTGCGGCCGGCCAGGTCGGGGCTCGAGACCGGGATCTGCCGGTCGAATCGACCGGGTCGCAGCAGGGCGGGGTCGAGGATGTCGGGGCGGTTGGTGGCGGCGATCAGGATGACACCCTGACGCTCACCGAAGCCGTCCATCTCGACAAGCAACTGGTTGAGGGTCTGTTCGCGCTCATCGTGACCCCCGCCTAGACCGGCACCGCGCTGACGGCCGACGGCGTCGATTTCGTCGACGAAGATGATGCAGGGCGAATTCTGTTTGGCCTGTTCGAACAGGTCACGGACCCGGGATGCGCCGACCCCGACGAACATCTCCACGAAGTCCGACCCGGAAATGGTGAAGAACGGCACGCCGGCCTCCCCCGCCACGGCCCGCGCCAGCAAGGTCTTACCGGTTCCCGGCGGGCCGTAGAGCAGCACGCCCTTGGGGATTTTGGCGCCGAGCGCCTGATAACGCGCCGGGTTCTGCAGGAAGTCCTTGATCTCGTATAGCTCTTCGACCGCCTCATCAGAGCCGGCGACATCGGCGAAGGTCGTCTTCGGCATGTCCTTGGACAGCTGTTTGGCCCGCGACTTCCCGAACCCGAAGCCCATCCGGCCGCCGCCCTGCATTCGGGAGAACAGCACGAACAAGCCGATCAGCAGAAACAGCGGCAACATATAAATCAGCAGCGTTCCCAGCATGCTGGGCTGGTTGACCGTGGTGTTGGTCGGGACACCCTTAGCGGTCAACGAGTCGAACAGCGGCACGGCGTAACCGGTGGGGTATTTGGCGATGACCTTCGTCGAATCCGCGGTCTGGTCGTTGCCGTCTTTCAACTCCAGCCGCAACTGCTGTTCACGGTCATCGAGTTGCGCGGTTTTGACGTTGTCGGCGCTGATCTGCGCCGTGGCCACCGAGGTGTCTATCGGCTTGAATCCGCGGGTGTCATCGTTGAAGTAGAAAAACAGCCATCCCAGCAGCAGCACGGCAGCAATCACCGTGAGCGTGCGCACCACATTTTTCCGGTTCATCAAACATCGGCCCGGGGGGCCCGTCCTTCCGATCGCTGCCTGGAAGTGTCAGGCTACCGCTACCCTGAGGTCAGCCGGTGATCTCGGGGTTTCTGTCACGGTTTGGTTCCGCCGTTGACCCACTGCCCGGACGGGCTCGCGCCAAGCTGTGCTTGGCTGAACACCGTGGTCACAACGGTGGAACGGCTCGTCGATGTCAACGGGGTCCGGCTGCGGGTGTTCGAGGCCGGCGCCACCGATGCTCCGCTGGTGATCCTCGCCCACGGCTTCCCCGAACTCGCCTATTCCTGGCGCCACCAGATTCCCGCCCTGGCTGCCGCCGGCTACCGCGTCATCGCCCCCGATCAGCGTGGCTACGGCGGCTCCTCGCGCCCGGATTCGGTCGATTCCTACGATATCGCCGCGCTGACCGGGGACCTGGTCGGCCTGATCGACGAATGCGGAGCCGAGCGGGCCGCGCTGGTCGGACACGATTGGGGGGCGGTGGTCGCCTGGAGCACCCCCCTGCTGCACCCGGCGCGGGTGGCCGCGGTGGCGGGATTGAGCGTGCCGCCGGTGCCGCGGCCGGCCACCCCGCCGACTGTGGCGTTCCGCCGGATCTTCGGCGACAACTTCTTCTACATCCTCTACTTTCAGCAGCCTGGCGCCGCCGATGCTGAAATGGCCGCGGACCCGCGTCGCGCATTACGGCGGATGTTGGGCGGAATGCGGGCCCCGACCGATGAGGCGGCCGCTCTCCGAATGCTGGCGCCCGGCCCGGACGGTTTCATCGAGCGCCTCGACGCCCCCGAGCGGCTGCCGGAATGGCTGGGCCCGGAAGAACTCGACCATTACGTCACCGAGTTCACCCGGACCGGGTTCACCGGCGCGCTGAACTGGTACCGCAACTTCGACCGCAACTGGCAGATCATGGACCATCCGGCCGCCACGACCATCGACGTCCCGGCGTTGTTCGTCGGCGGGACCGCCGACCCGGTGCTGGCCTTCACCAAGACCGGCCGCGCCACCGAGGTGGCCCGCGGCCGCTACCGGGAGGTCATGCTGGAAGGGGCCGGCCACTGGATCCAGCAGGAACGCGCAGCGGAGATCAACGCCGAGCTGCTGAGGTTCCTCGCAGACGTGCGGTGGTAACAGGCCCACACGCTACGGTGAGGCATGCCGATCACCGTTGCGCTCCCGAGAACCCGCCACGTCATCGCCTGCGCCGCAGCGGCATTGGCGGTGACCGTGCTGTCCGGATGCGACTCCGCACCGGCGGTCGGCGCCAACGCCCGGCAGGTCACTGTGGTGGGCTCCGGCGAGGTCCGGGGGGCACCAGACACGCTGACCGCCGACGTCGGGATCGAGGTGGTGGCACCCGAGGCGACCGAGGCGATGAATCAGGCCGGCGAGCGGCAGCAGGCGGTGATCGACCAGCTCGCGGCCCGCGGGATCGACGCGGCGGACATCAGCACCACCGGAGTTGATCTGCGGCCGCAGTACGGCGATAACTCCGTCATCACCGGGTACCGGGCCGAGAACTCGATCACAGTCACCCTCCGTGAGCTCGATGCGGCTTCGGACACGCTGGCCATCATGGTGACGGCGGGCGGTGATGCCACCCGGATCAACTCGGTGAGCTACTCCATCGAGGATGACTCGGCTCTAGTCAGCGATGCCCGGGCCAGAGCCTTTGACGACGCCCGGAACCGGGCCGCACAGTATGCCGACCTGTCGGGGCTGTCGCTGGGCAGCGTGGTCTCGATCTCCGAGGCACCGGGCGTCTCTGCGCCCCGTCCGCCCATGCCGGTAGCGCGGGGCGCGATGGCGGAGGCCGCGCCGGTGCCGTTGCAGCCCGGCGAGCAGACCATCGGATTCTCGGTGACCGTGGTCTGGGAGCTGAACTGAACCGCGACGGCCGGGGTCAGGGGGCGTAGACCTTCGGGTCCAGGGTCCCGATATAGGGCAGGTCGCGGTAGCGCTCGGCATAGTCGAGGCCGTAGCCGACGACGAACTCGTTAGGGATGTCGAATCCGACATAGGCGATCTCGACATCAGCGCGGACCGCCTCGGGCTTGCGCAACAAGGTGCAGACCTGCAGCGACTTCGGGTGCCGGGTAGCCAGATTTCGCAGCAGCCAGGACAGGGTCAGGCCGGAATCGACGATGTCCTCCACAATCAGGACATCGCGATCGGCGATATCGCGGTCGAGGTCCTTGAGGATCCGAACCACGCCCGACGACGATGTCGCCGAACCGTAGGAGCTGACCGCCATGAACTCCAATTGGGTGGGAACCGGGATGGCCCGGGCCAAATCGGTCACGAACATCACCGCCCCTTTCAGGACGGTCACCAGCAGCAGATCCTGGCCGACCAGCGCATCGGCATAGTCGAGACCCACCTGAGCACCCAATTCGGCGGTTCGGACCTGAATCTGATCTTCGGACAACAGGACCGACCTGATATCCCCGGGATACAGCTCATGCGCCGACACGCCCACAGCGTGCCATGCCGCCGTCGGCCAGAACAATCAGACGGGTTCGCTGCGCAGCCGCAGAGTGTCGCCCCGGCGCTCGGCGAACAGCCGCGTGTTGGCAACGTTCCAGCCGACCGCCACCCCGCCCTGGCCGCGCCAATCGGCGACGAGGGCGTCAACCGCGCGGATCTGATGGTCGGTCAGCCGGGTCGCGCCCCCGCTGAGCAACCAGCTGCGAATGACCCGCCGCCGCAGCGCCTCGGGAGACTCCGCGACCGCGTTCACCGCCAGCCCGGCACCGACCCGCGCGGCGACCAACTCCTGCTCAGCCAGCGCATCGAGGGTGTCGGTGTCCTCCCGCAGCGCAGCGGCGGTACGGGCCAGCGCCGCGGCCACACCGCCTCCGAGTACGTCCTCCAAGAGCGGTAGCACCTCGGTGCGCAGCCGCACCCGGGTGAATCGGGGGTCGCTGTTGTGTGGGTCGTTCCAGGCGGTCAGGCCGAGCTCCGCACAGACCGCGGCCGTGGTGACGCGCCGCACGGCCAGTAGCGGCCGGTACCAGGGCGGGTCACACGGACGCATCCCGGCGATGGACCGCGCGCCGGACCCGCGGCCAAGGCCCAGAACCACCGTCTCGGCCTGATCGTCGAGGGTGTGGGCCAGCAGGACCGGAGCGCCGGCGCGGGCCGCGTCCAGCGCGGCGTAACGGGCGGTTCGGGCGGCGGCCTCCGGTCCACCCGCTGAGCCCACCCGGACCCGCACCAGGTGCACCGCCACGCAGCCGAGCTCCATCGCCTGCTGTTTCGCAGTTCGCGCGACGACCTCGGAGCCGGGTTGCAGACCGTGGTCGACGATCAGCGCGGTGGTCGGCCTGACCGTCGCGGCCGCCGCGGCCAGGGCCAGGGAATCGGGACCTCCGGACAGCGCCACGCACCAGGACGGCGCACCTGCGAGCCGGGTCGTGGCGAACCCGGCAAGCGTCGCGCGCAGCCCGGCTAGAGCACCCGGTCGATCCACCGCGCGGGATTCTCGATCTCGTCGGGCAACGGCAGAGTCTCCGGACCGGACCACACGGCGTTGAATCGCGCCATCCCCACGCGGTCGACCACCTGGTCGACAAACGCCCTGCCCCGGGTGTATTGACTGAGCTTGGCGTCCACCCCCAACAGTGCGCGCACTAACCGCTGTAGCGGCGGATGCTTGCGCTGGCGGCGGTCGTCGAAGCGACGACGGATGAGCTGGACCGACGGCACCACCGCCGGACCCACCGCATCCATCACATAGTCGGCATGGCCCTCCAGCAGGGTGCCGAGCACCAGCAGCTGGTCCAATGCGGCCCGCTGCGGCTCGGATTGCACGGCCCGTAGCAACCCCACGATTCCGGCCGGCTCAGCGTTTCGGGACGGTTCGCGCCGGGCCTTGACGAAGTCCGCGAGCCGTCCGACCACCGTCCCCACACCGTCGCCCCCATCGGCGGTAAGCACCGAAAGCGCCCGCGACATATGCCCGGCCAGCCAAGGATTGGCGGTGAACTGCACCCGGTGGGTGACCTCATGCAGGCATACCCACAGCCGAAAGTCTCCGGGAACCAGCCGCAGTTGGCGTTCGACGGCGATGACGTTCGGGTAGACCAGCAGCAGCGCCCCGGCCGCACCGGCCTGCCCGGATGCGAACGGGTCGTACTGGCCCAGGATCCCGGAGGAGACGAAGGCCAGGACAGCGCCGGTCTGGGCGCCGGCGGCACGAGCGGTGATGAAACTGCCGGGCGTGTCAGTTCCACCAGTCATCACCCGCATGGACGCCGCGGCCGAGCGGATCCACTGCGCCCGGTCCACGATGCGGGCCTCCGGCACCGCAGCGTCGCTGGATAACCGGGTCACGTCCCGGACGGGTGCCTCAGCGGCCCGGGCGGCCCGGGCCAGATCGTCGATGGCCTGCCGGCGAGTGTAATCAGTGGCAGGCGGCCCGGGGCGCGCCAACCGGGCGCCCACGGTTCCGGCGAACTGCCAGTCGACTGATCGGCCTAGGGTTGGCTCGGCGGGGCCGCTCACAGGTGGCGGGGCGCGACGGGCCGGCTCATCCGCCACAGCCGCAGGTTCGCAGAAGCCCGGCTAATGCGTCCAACGCGGTACGGCCCTGGATCCCGGCGTTATTGGAGATGAAGGCGAAGGTCAGCACCCTCCCGTCCATATCGGTGACGATCCCGGCCAGTGAGTTGGTCCCAGTCAGTGAGCCGGTCTTCGCGCGCAGAAACCCGGCCGACGAACTCGTCGGGTCACCGCTGAGGAAACGCGTCGACAGCGTGCCGCTGCCGCCGGCTACCGGCAACAGATCCACCATCGGCCTCAGCAGCGGCTGATCCGAGCCGGCAGCGGCATTGATCACCTCATCGATCGTCCTCGCGGTCAGCAGGTTCGCCACCGACAAACCGCTGCAGTCGGCCAGCGAGGCACCCGCCATGTCGATGTTCGCCGCAGTCAATGTGCTGATCACCGCGTCGACGGCCCCGGCGAAACTAGCCGGCCGACCGGTCGCCAAGGCCACTTCGCGTCCAATGGTTTCGGCCATCACATTGTCGGAGAGCGACACCATCTGACGCAGCCGTTCCAGCAGCGGAGCCGACTGGACCGAAGCCAGTTGCCGTCCGCCGGCCGGGCCCGGCGCGAAGGTGACCCTGGCCGGATCCACCCCCAGCGCGGCGGCCAGCGCCCGACCGGCATCAAGGGCGGGAGTGGGTGAACGCCGCGATTCCACCGTGGTCGGCTGGATCCGTCCGGCGTCGATCATCACCGGCCGAATCGGCGAGATATCGCCACCGGCGATATCCGCGGGATCCCAGCCGGGTGCCATATCGGGTCCGGGGAACAGCGAAATGTCCACCTGAACCGCCGTCGGCGTGATCCCGCTCTGGCGGACCTGATCGGCGAGGTCGGAGATCCGCGCGGCGCCCCGATACCAGGTCTGCTCCCCGGGCGGCGCCGCTGAGAGAACGGGATCGCCGCCGCCGACGAGGACCACCACGCCGGGCATCCTGGTCTGGTCGGCGGCCCGGACCGTGGTCGTCACCCGGGCGTTGCGGTCCAGGGTGAGCAGAGCGGCCGCGGCGGTCAGCATCTTGTTGGTTGATGCGGGCTGCATGGGCAGGTCTGCGCGCTGCTCCCAGATCTGTGAACCGGTTTTCGCATCGGTGATCCGGCCGGTCAGATTACCCAGGTTCGGGTTTGCGACCGCGGCGGCCAGCGCCGCAGTCATCCCGGCGGTGGTCGGCACGGCCGCTGCGTCGGTGACGGGCACCAGCGCCGGATTGGAGGCTGCGGGCGGACGGGGCGCCGGAACAGATGCGTTGCTCTGACCCCCCGACGTGAGGAGAGCAGCTGCGGCGACGACGACCGCGACCAGTGCGATCACCGCCGCGGCGAGCGCCACGTGACCACGGCGCCGGAGTTTCCCGATCATTGCTCTCCTAGTATTCCGCCTCATTGTGCCCAACGGAGCGGCGTGGGCGCGAATCCCTCGTTAGGGTTGACTTCCGCCGCCACCAGGCGGCCTGACAGCATGAAGGAGTCGCGCGGTGCAGTTCGACGTCACGATCGAGATCCCGAAAGGCCAGCGCAATAAGTACGAGGTCGACCATCACACCGGTCGAGTCCGACTGGATCGCTACCTTTTCACCCCGATGGGGTACCCGGCCGACTACGGATTTATCGAGGACACTCTCGGGGCGGACAGCGACCCGTTGGACGCCTTGGTACTGCTGCCTGAGTCGGTGTTTCCCGGCGTCATCGTCTCGGCGCGGCCGGTCGGCATGTTCCAGATGGTCGACGAGGCCGGGGGCGATGACAAGGTGCTCTGCGTTCCGGCCGGCGATCCCCGCTGGGACCACATCCAGGACCTCGGGGACGTGGCCAAGTTCGAATTGCAGGCGATCAAGCATTTTTTCGTCCACTACAAGGACCTGGAACCGGGCAAGCACGTCGACGCTGCCGATTTCGTCGGCCGTGCCGAGGCCGAGGCCGAGATCGAGCGGTCCCGTCAGCGTTTCGCGGCGGAGGGGCCCTGAGCGCGGGCAGCGCGTGAGGCGCCCTGAGCGCGGGCAGCGCGTGAGGCGCCCTGAGCGCGGGCAGCGCGTGAGAGCTGAGAGTTTTCCTGGCCGTAACACGGGGTAACTCCGCCGTGTCTTCGGTTTCCGATGATGAGAAGGTGTTGATGCACCAGGGGATCGGGCTCGGCGCCTTCAACCTGCTTCCGCACCGCAAAGCGGTGCATGCGCTCTACGAATGCTGTAACAGTGTCGCGATGGCGGGTGATCTCGCCGACGCCCGGCCCTACCCCGGCCACAACGCCTTGTTCTGCAAGGCCGATGCGCTGCTGTTCGCACTGTCGGACGATTCGGTCGACGATATTCTGCAGGCATACCCCAAGGTTGGCAGTCGGCCGGGCAGTGCCCGTTCGCACGCCGAGCCGTGCGCACTGTGGGATGACAGTCCCGAGGTGATGCGGTCGCTGCAAAGGTCGGCCCGGAGTTACGCCGAGAAGTTCGGCTTCGAATTCGTGATGTACGTCAGAGACGGGTCACCGGTCCCGGCGGTGATCTCCGCGATCGCCGAACGGATGCACAACGACGGCGAGACCG
>JAHZJY010000296.1 GCA_022600695.1 Actinomycetes bacterium
CACCAGCATGGGCGTGACGATCACCGCACCGCCCATACCGGTGAGTCCGACGAGAATCCCGGCCATCAGCCCACCGAGCGCGAGGACCAGGTTGATATCGCCGAGGGACACGTCTGTTGCTTTCCGGCCGGGCCGCGAGAACCGCGCAGCTAGGCCGCGGCGCGCGCCGCCCGCGCCGAGGTGCGCTGCCCGACCCGGTCGGGACGGTCGGCTGCTGCGGCCAGACCGGCCGCACCGGCCGCACGGGTCTCGGCACGAAGGGTGCCGACCGGCCCCCGGGCGGCACGAGCGGGTTTGCCGGGTCTGGTCACCGCGGGCGGGGTGACGGCCCCGGGAGCTTCGACGGGAGCGATGTCCTCGGCGGCCTCGGCGGCCGGGGCGGCCGGGGCGGCCTCAGCAACCGGAACCCGGACCGCACCGATGTCGGTGTCGGCCGCAGCCGCCGGTGCGGGGGCTGTGCCGGCGCGGACGGCGCCGGCCCGGCTGGCCGACCCGCGCACCGGAGCCGCTTCCGACAGTGGTGGCAGCCGCGGTAGTCCGAGGAACCGCAGCTCGGCGTCCACCCAGTTGTAGCCGATGCCGTAGAGCTGCTGGCCGTAGGCGCCGGTGGCGGCGATGATGTCCAGCGGATCCTGCACCACGGCGGCCAGGTAGTTCACCGTCGCCTCGACGACCGGCTGAACACCCTGGAAGTAGTTGATGTTGATCTGCGCGGCGATCGGGCCGCCGATGAGCGGGATGAAGTTGATCAGGTAGGACACCCCGCCCACCACGTACTGCACGGACGGGGTGATGGCCTCGTAGATGTCCTGCCCGATACCGGCCAGCTGGACGTCCTCGACGTGGACCGCCGGCACCGCGGCACCGCCCTGCACGGCACTCGGGGCCGGCGGAGCCAGGACCGCAGGCGCCAGCGCCACCAGCCCGGCGCTCGCCAGGGCGACCCCCGGCACCAGCAGCGGACGGTACGACAAGCTCACGGTCATCTCCTCGGCGCCTTGACCCGGGTAGCTTAACCGAACCTCAGCGCGTCGAACCGGCACCGGCCTTCGCCGCGGAACGGGCCGGCTTGGCGGTCTTACCCACCGTGACACCCGCCGCGCCGCGGGATGCCCTGGCGGTGCTGCGCACCTCGGAGTTCGGGGTCGCGGCGCTGATCTCGACGGCGCTCTGCTGCACCGGAGCGGCCACCGCACTCGCCGCGGCAGGGCTTGCCACTCGGGCGGTGCGGGCCGCCCGGGTGAGCTCGGCGGCACCCGTCTCCGCCGGGACGGACACCTCCACCGGGACCACCTCGGCGGCCACCTCGGCGGGGGCCGTCGTCGACGCCACCTCGGCTGGGGCTGTCGCTGCCGTCTCAGCCGGGGCCGCCTCGGTTGCGGCCCGTTCAGCCGGGGCTGCCTCCGTCGCCGCGACCGCCGGGGTTTGCGCGGGGCCCACCGCCGCGGCGGCGCGCGGTCCGTCTCCGGTGCGGGCGGCTGCCAACGCGGCCGGGACGGATGCGGCGCCGGTCGCCGCTGCCGGGAAGGCCGGCAGTCCGAACAATCCGGTCAGCGTCCCGAGGATCTCCGCCGGCCCCTCGATCAGATTCGTCACCAGGATCACCACCCGTTCGACGATCGGCTGCAGGGTCGTGTAGAGGGTGCCGATCTGGGCGCTGATCTCCGGGTTCCAGAAGAAGAAGTCCTGAAGCACCTGAACCCCGAACCCTACCCACCCTTCGAGCGCGTAGTAGAGATCCTGGGCGAAGCTGGCCAATTGGACTTCGGCCACCTGCACAGCCGGCAGGTCGACCGCCGGCCGGGTCGGGGTCATGGCCGAGGGCGCCACGACCGACGGGCCCAGGGCGACCGCGCCGGCGGCGGCCAGGGCCACCCCGGGAATCATCAGCGGGCGAATCGACATATTCACAACGTCCTCCTGGAAATGCTCGGCACAATGATCGGCTGTGCAGTGATGATGGCATCCAATCGTCGTATCGGCAAAGAAGATAACTGCTGGATAACGCCTTAATTGCAGGTCGGAACCTGCTCTTGTTTCGGGCAGCAAATCTGTAGTCGAATGCCGCCCGGGGTGCGGGCAGGCCCTACAGTTGGGGCCATGTCCGATCGCCTCTACTTCCGTCAACTGCTGTCCGGCCGCGACTTCGCCGCCGGCGATCCGATCGCCGCGCAGATGCGCAACTTCGCCTACCTGATCGGTGACCGGGAGACCGGCGATGCGGTGATGGTCGACCCCGCCTACGCCGCCGGGGACCTGCTCGACACCCTGGAAAGCGACGGAATGACGCTGTCCGGAGTGCTGGTCACCCACCATCACCCCGACCACATCGGCGGGTCGATGATGGGCTTCACCCTCAAGGGACTCGCCGAACTGCTGGAGCGGGTCCAGGTGCCGGTACACGTCAACACCCATGAGGCGCAGTGGGTTTCGCAGGTCACCGGGATCCCGATGAGTGATCTGACCAGCCATCAGCACGGCGACCGGGTCGACGTCGGCGATATCGAGATCGAACTGCTGCACACCCCGGGCCACACCCCGGGCAGCCAGTGCTTCCTGCTCGACGGCCGATTGGTCGCCGGCGACACCCTGTTCCTGGACGGCTGCGGGCGCACCGACTTCCCCGGCGGCGACAGCGACGAGATATTCCGCAGCCTGCAGAAACTCGCCTCGCTGCCCGGTGACCCGACGGTGTTCCCGGGCCACTGGTACTCCACTGAGCCCAGCGCCAGCCTGTCGGAGGTCAAGCGCACCAACTACGTCTACAAGGTCTCCGACCTCGAGCAGTGGCGTTCGATGATGGGCGGCTGAGCCGCCCCCTCAGCGGCGGCGGCGCAGCACGCCGAAGCCGACGAAGAACAACACGTGGATGGTGTAGCCGAGGTCGGTGAGGATGCCCGCCTCGACCGGGGTGAGGGCCCGCACCCCGGGGCCGTAGCCGTCCGAGGGGTCCATCAGATAGACCGTCCCCGCCGGGGCGTCGGCGGGGTCCACATGGGACAGGGAACTTCCCGGCGTCCACGTGCCCGGTGTGTAGATCGGCACCGGGGCACCGTAGGCCTCGACCGCGTTCGGGCCGTCGAAGTACAGCCCGCCGTTGCCGCCGGTCAGGTTCGACAGATACGCCGCGTCCCAGACGTAGCCGCCCCCGATCGGGGAGGTGCCGTCGGCGGCGGCCAGGAAGCTGTCGTAGGTGGTC
>JAHZJY010000033.1 GCA_022600695.1 Actinomycetes bacterium
CTTGGCATCGGCCAGCACCAGGACACCCACCGACCGCAGGGCCGCGGTGGTGTGTTCCAGCACCGCGAACCCGGCCGAGCCATAGGCCTCGAAGAAGGCGACCTGTGGCTTGACGACCGCGAACCCGGCGTAGGCCTCGACACAGATATCGCAGAATCGGGCAAGTCCCTCAGCGGTCGCCGGCAGATCCCAGGACGCCATCAGCTCCGGGTGTGGGTCGATCCCCACGCATAGCGGGCCGCGAGCCGATATGGCGGCGGCCAGCCGAGTGCCGAAACCCTCGCGGCGGGGCACCTCAGGCGTCACCGAGAGCGGCGTGCAGTTCCTGCAGCGAACGGACCCCGATATCTCCGCGGATGGCTGCCTCGATCCCCTGGACGGCCGCCGAGGCGCCCTGGACGGTGGTGATGCAGGGAATGTTCATCGACACTGCGGCAGAACGGATCTCGTAGCCGTCGATCCGCGGCCCGGAATTGCCATACGGGGTGTTGATAACCATGTTGACCTCCCCGGCGTTGATGGCGTCAATCGCCGTCAGCGCGGACCGGCCGTCGCCGGGGGACTCGAAGTGCTTGCGGACGATATCGCAGGGAATACCGTTGCGGCGCAGCATCTCCGCGGTGCCCTCGGTGGCGAGCACCCGGAATCCGAGATCGGCTAGCCGCTTGACCGGAAATACCAGCGAGCGCTTATCGCGGTTGGCCACCGATACGAATACCGCACCCCCGGTGGGCAGCGATCCGTAGGCCGCGGCCTGGCTCTTGGCGAACGCACTGCCGAAGTCGTGGTCGATTCCCATCACCTCACCGGTCGACTTCATCTCCGGCCCGAGTAACGAGTCCACGCCGGAACCATCCACCCGACGGAACCTGCGGAACGGCAGCACCGCCTCCTTCACCGCGATGGGGACATGGGAGTCGAGGCTTGAGCCGTCTCCGCGGCGAGCCAGAATGCCCTCTTCCCGCAGCTGGGAGATACTGGCGCCCAGCATCACTCGTGCACAGGCCTTGGCCAGCGGCACCGCGGTCGCCTTGGATACGAAGGGGACGGTGCGACTGGCCCGCGGGTTGGCCTCGAGGACGTAGAGCACATCATCCTTCAGCGCGTACTGGACGTTCAGCAGCCCGACCACGCCGACCCCATGGGCAATCGCCTCGGTGGCGCGGCGCACCGCCTCGATATCGCTGCGGCCCAGGGTCACCGGCGGTAGTGCACAGGCGGAGTCCCCGGAGTGGATTCCGGCCTCCTCGATGTGTTCCATCACCCCGCCGATATAGACCTCGCTGCCATCGCAGAGGGCGTCGACGTCGATCTCGATGGCATCCTCGAGGAAGCGATCGACGAGAACGGGGTGCTCCGGCGATAACTGGGTGGCCCGGGTGATGTAGCCGTGCAGGGTCTGCTCGTCGTAGACGATCTCCATGCCGCGACCGCCCAGCACGTAGGAGGGCCGAACCAGCACCGGGTAGCCGATGCCGGCAGCGATCTCGCGCGCCTCGCCGAAGCTCGTCGCGGTGCCGAATTTGGGTGCCGGCAGACCGGCGTTGACCAGCACCTGGCCGAATCGGCCGCGGTCCTCGGCGAGGTCGATCGCCTCCGGTCGGGTGCCGACGATCGGCACACCGGCGTCCTCGAGTTGGTGGGCCAACCCGAGAGGTGTTTGCCCGCCGAGTTGAACGATGGCCCCCACCACGCCGGGACCGCCCTCGCCGGACCGGGATTCCGCGTCGAACACCTCCAGCACGTCTTCAAACGTCAACGGTTCGAAATACAGTCGGTCGGCGGTGTCGTAGTCGGTCGAGACGGTCTCCGGATTGCAGTTGATCATGACGGTCTCGAAACCGGCGGCCGACAGCGTGGTGGCCGCATGCACACAGCTGTAGTCGAACTCGATCCCCTGCCCGATCCGGTTCGGCCCGCTTCCGAGAATCAGAACCTTGGGTTTGTCCGCCTGCGGTGCCACCTCCGTCTCGGCGGCCGGATCGAGCTCATAGGTCGAGTAGTGGTAGGGCGTCCTGGCCTCGAATTCCGCGGCGCAGGTGTCGACGGTCTTGAATACCGGGTGGATGCCGAGTCGCCGTCGCAGCGTCCGCACGCCGGCCTCGCCGGCCAGTTCGGGACGTAGTGCGGCGACCTGACGATCGGACAGCCCGTTGTGCTTGGCGCGCCGCAGCAGGTGGGCGTCCAGGACCGGGGCAGCCGTCAGTTCCGCGCGCAGCGCCACCAGGCCCTGTATCTGGTCCACGAACCACGGGTCGACCCCGGACGCCTCGGCGACCTGTTCGACGCCGGCGCCCAGTCGCAATGCCAACTCGATGTCGTACAGCCTGCCCTCGGTGGGAATGCGCAGGCGGGCCAGTACCCCCTCTGCTCCGGCTATCCCGTCGAGGTCGTCGTCTGCGGCAGTCCAAAACCCGGAGCGGGTGGTCTCCAGCGAGCGCATCACCTTTCCGAGCGCCTCAGTGAAGTTGCGGCCCATCGACATCGCCTCGCCCACCGACTTCATCGTGGTGGTCAGGGTCGGGTCGGCTCCCGGGAACTTCTCGAAGGCGAACCGGGGCGCCTTGACCACGACATAGTCCAGTGTGGGCTCGAAGCAGGCGGGCGTTTGTTTGGTGATGTCGTTAATGATCTCGTCGAGGCTGTAGCCGATGGCCAGCTTCGCCGCGATCTTGGCGATCGGGAAGCCGGTCGCCTTGGAGGCCAGCGCGCTGGACCGCGAGACCCGCGGGTTCATCTCGATGACGATCAGCCGGCCATCGACCGGATCGACCGCGAACTGGATATTGCATCCACCGGTGTCGACGCCGACCTCGCGGAGGATCGCGATGCCCAGGTCCCGCATCACCTGATACTCGCGGTCGGTCAGCGTCATCGCCGGCGCCACTGTGACCGAGTCGCCGGTGTGCACGCCCATCGGGTCGACGTTCTCGATCGAACAAACCACGACGACGTTGTCATTGCCGTCGCGCATCAGCTCGAGCTCGTATTCCTTCCAGCCGAAGATGGATTCCTCGATCAGCACGTTTGCACTCGGCGAGGCGGCCAGCCCCTCCCCCGCCATCCGCTCGACGTCCTCGCGGGAATGCGCCATACCCGAGCCCAGCCCGCCCATCGTGAACGACGGCCGGACGACGACCGGAAGGCCCAGTTCGTCGACTGTCTCGCGGACCTCCGCCATGGTGAAGCAGACTCGGCTGCGCGCGGATTCCCCGCCGACCTTTTCGACGATGTCTTTGAACTTCTGCCGGTCCTCACCACGCTGAATGGCTTCGAAGTCCGCGCCGATCAGCTCCAAGCCGTACCGGTCAAGCACTCCCCGCTCAGACAGCGCGACGGCGGTGTTCAGGGCGGTCTGCCCACCGAGGGTGGCCAACAGCGCGTCGATCGGCCTACCCCGGGCAGCCTGCTGGGCGATGACCTTCTCGACGAAAGCCGGCGTGATCGGCTCGATATAGGTGTAGTCGGCGTACTCGGGATCGGTCATGATCGTGGCCGGGTTGGAGTTCACCAGGCTCACCACCAGCCCCTCGGCTCGCAGGACCCGGCACGCCTGAGTGCCCGAGTAGTCGAACTCGCAGGCCTGTCCGATGATGATCGGCCCTGAGCCGATCACCAGGACATGCTTGAGGTCGGTACGACGTGGCATCTAGCGCTCCCCTATCTCTGCGCGGCGGTGCGCATCCGCACGTCGGCGCCGGCGTGTCGGCGTACCGACCCGCACCCTCGCGGTGCCGCACATCATCCGGCGCCGTCCATCAAGTCAACGAACTGGTCGAACAGGTAGTTGGCATCATGCGGGCCGGCCGCGGCCTCGGGGTGATACTGCACTGAGAACGCCCTGCCGTCGACGAGCCGCACGCCTTCCACCACCCCGTCATTGGCGCAGGTGTGGCTGACCACGGCCGGGCCGAAGTCGGTGTCGAAGAGTTCGCCCCCCTCACCTTCCAGGGCGAAGCCGTGATTCTGCGCGGTCACCGCGACCCGCCCGGTGGCATGGTCTATCACCGGCACGTTGATACCGCGGTGACCGAACATCATCTTGTAGGTGGAACGTCCCAGCGCCCGGCCGAGGATCTGGTTGCCGAAACAGATTCCGAACAGCGGTATCCCAGCCCCAAGAACCTCCCGGGTGACTGCCACGACTCGGTCGGCGGTGGCCGGGTCGCCCGGGCCGTTGGACAGAAACACCCCATCCGGCTTCACATCAGCGATCGCCTCGAAGGTCGCAGTGGACGGCAGCACATGAGTGCGGACGCCGCGCAGGGCGAGGTTGCGCGGCGTATTGGTCTTGATTCCCAGATCCAGCGCGGCGACGGTGAACCGATGCTGACCCTGTGCCGGCACGATGTAGCTCTCGGGTGCGCTGACCTCTCCGCACAGGTCGGCACCGAGCATCGTCGGCTGGCCGCGGACCCGGCTGAGCAACTCGTCCTCGTCAGCCAGCGCGGGACCGGAGAACACCCCGGCCGCCATGGAGCCCCGAGTGCGCAGGTGCCGGACGATCGCGCGCGTGTCCACACCGGCGATGCCGACGACGCCCTGCCGGACCAGTTCATCCTCGAGGCATCCGGTGGAGCGCCAGTTCGACGCCCGCGGGGACGGATCACGGACGACATAGCCGGCCACCCAGATCCGGCCATCCCGGCTCTCGCCGTCCTCCTTATTCCAGCCGGTGTTGCCGATCTGCGGCGCGGTGGCGATAACGATCTGGCGGCGATAGCTCGGATCGGTCAAAGTCTCCTGGTAGCCAGACATTCCGGTGGAGAACACCGCCTCGCCGAGCGTCTGGCCGACGGCGCCGAACACCGTTCCGGTGTGGATGCGCCCATCCTCCAGGACCAGGACGGCCTGCTGCTGGGTCACGCGGATTCTCCTGTCTTCGTGTCATCGCCCGGCGAAGTCCAGTCGTCGTAGCCGCTACGATGCTCGCCGCGGAAGCCGGTGTCGATCTCGGTGCCCGACGGCAGGCGCCAGCGGATCACCAAGATTCGCCGCATCGCCTCCGGCCCACGGCCGGGGATGACCTTCCCGGCCAGCGCCCGCTCGGCGCGGACACCGGTGATGGCACTCTGCGGCATCCAGATCGGGCTGGCCCCGGAGCGCTCGAGCAGGATGCCCTCCGGGTAGCGGGTGAGCACCGCCTTCGATCGGTATCCGAGGTCGCCCACATTCACCCGCTCCAGCCAGTTGGGTGACAGCGTGCTGCCCAGATACAGACCCTGGGTCGGCGCGATGAGAGCGGCGCCAACCAGGTCCGGCATGGCCGGAAGCGCACCGATCAGCTCAACCTGCCGCTGCGCACGGTGCCGCCAACCGCGCAGCATGGCACGGATCACGATGCCGATTCCGATCACGACGAGCAGCCCGAAAACATAAGTCCCGACAGCCGTCCCGGTGTTCACGGAC
>JAHZJY010000297.1 GCA_022600695.1 Actinomycetes bacterium
AATTAACTCGTAGCGTCAGGAACCATGCGGTGTCTCGCCGCGCTGATCTAGGAACGGGAGCACCGAATGCCGAAGTGTCCACGCCCTCTGGGCATGTTGCTCGCAGCTGTCGCGGCGGCCGGCTCTGCCGCCGCTCTCGCGCCCGCACCCGCAGTTCACGGTGCTTTTCACAGCGCCGGATCGATGGCGCCACGCGACGTTCCGTGTGAGGTCGGTGACCTGCTCTGCGACGATAACGACCGGCTCGACGACGCCGACCTGAATCAACCGGGGACGCCCGATGATGACGGCCCGGCCGGCGGCCCCGGTGGCGGCATCGGTGCCGGCGGCGGTGCTGGTCCCGGTGGCGGTATCGGTGGCGGTCCCGGTGGCGGCGGTGGCGGCCCCGGTGGCGGTGCCGGTCCCGGTGGCGGTCCCAGTGGCGGTGGCGGTGCCGGTGGTGGTGGCGGTGCCGGTGGTGGCGGTGGCGGCAAGGGTGGTGGCGGTGGCTAAGTCAGGGTAAGTCCGTTCGGATCTTCGGACCCTTCCCGCGGCTAGATCAGCGCGCCCGGGTTGAGGATCCCATCAGGGTCCAGCGCGACCTTGATGCGGCGATTGAGGTCCATCGCCTCCGGTCCGAGTTGTCCGGCAAGCCACGGTTTCTTCAGCCGGCCGACCCCGTGCTCGCCGGTGATCGTGCCGCCGAGACCGACGGCGAGGTCCATGATGTCGCCGAAAGCCTGCTCGGCCCGGGCCGTCATGGCTTCGTCGCCCGCGTCGTAGACGATCAACGGGTGGGTATTGCCGTCCCCGGCGTGCGCGATCACCGAGATCGTCAGGTCGGCCTCGGCGGCGATCTTCGCGACGCCGGCGACCAGATCGGCGAGCGCCGGCAGCGGCACCCCGACATCCTCGAGTAGCAGTGAGCCCTTGGCCTCCACCGCAGGGATCGCGTAGCGGCGGGCGGCGACGAACGCTTCACCCTCCACCGGGTCGGCGGTCGAGAAGCATTCCGTCGCACCGGCTTCGGTGAAGACCCGGGCCATGAACTCGGCGTCTTCGGCCCCGGCCGGTCCGCGGTCGTCAGACGCGGCCACCATCATGGCCGCGGCGCTGCGGTCCAGACCCATCTTGAGTTTGTCCTCGACGGCATTGATCGCGACGGCGTCCATGAACTCCAGCATTGATGGCCGGATGGCGCCGGTGATGGCCACCACCGAACCGGCCGCCGCCTGCACTGAGTCGAAGGTCGCGACCACCGTCGCGGACGTCCGCTGCGGCGGAAGCAGTCGCAGGGTCACCTCGGTGACCACCCCGAGGGTGCCCTCGCTACCGACGAACAGCTTGGTCAGGCTGAGCCCGGCCACATCCTTCAGGCGCGGACCGCCGAGGCGCACCGCGGTGCCGTCGGCCAGCACCACCTGCAGGCCCAGCACGTAATCGGTTGTGACGCCGTACTTCACGCAGCACAGACCGCCGGCGTTGGTGGCGACATTGCCACCGATGCTGCAGATTTCATAGGACGACGGGTCCGGCGGATACCACAATCCGCATTCCGCGACGGCCGCCTTGACCTCGGCGTTGAGCAGACCTGGCTGGACGACGGCGGTTCGGGTGACCGGGTCGATGGTGATCCGGCGCATCTTCTCGGTCGACAGCACGATACCGCCGTCGACTGCGGTGGCACCGCCGGACAGCCCACTGCCGGCACCGCGCGGTACTACCGGGACGCGATGATCGCTGGCCCAGCGCAACACAGCCTGCACCTCCTCGGTCTGGGAGGGCCGGACCACGGCCATCGGGGTGCCGGCCGCCGGATCCGCGGCACGGTCGTGCCGGTAGGAGGCCAGGATGTCGGGATCGGTGACCACGGTGCCGCTGGGCAGGGCGTCGCGCAGTTCGGCGATCCGGGACACGGTCATAGCGCCATCCTAGGAGGCGGCCGGGTTCGGCTCGTCCAGCTCCCGCAGCGCCGGGATTCCCAGGCACACGATGGCGATCCCCAGGACGGGCAGGGCCAGCGCCAGGAACGCCGTCGTGATACCGAACGCGTCGACCAAGGGTCCGGCGATGACAAAGCCGACCGGCCCGGCGGCATAGGCCATCGACGTCATCACCCCGACCACCCGGCCGCGCATCCGCGCCGGGGTGCGCGTCTGCATCACCGAGTTGTAGATCGGTCCGATCGGCCCGTAGACCAGGCCGATGAGGACAGCCAGCACCAGGATCACCGGCAGTGGCGGGAGAAAAGCGATGACGGTGGCCCCGGTGCCGAAGGTGGCGACCGCGATCAGGATCGTGGTCCTTTTGCTCGCGACCCGGGACAGCACCGTCCAGCTCAGCGCGCCGATCAGCCCGCCGATCGACAGCGCCATCAACACCCAGCCGAGCTGGGCGGGCTCGTTGCGATCGCTGAAGTATTTGGGAAACAACACGCTCTCCATCGGGAGGTACAGTCCTGTGACGGCGAGTTCGATGAGTCCCAAAGTTCGCAGCACCCGGTTCCCCCAGACGAAGCGCAAACCTTCGAGCACACCGGACATCACCCCGTCGGGCCGGGCCTCCGGCTCGGGCCGGTCAGCGCCGGGCAGTCGTAACACGGCCATCGCCAGAATCGCGAGGCCGAAAGCCGCGGCTGTCACCCACATGGTGTTGACACCGCCGAGGGTCGCGATGAGCAGCCCGCCGATACCCGGACCGGTGATGTAGGCGAGGTTGAACACCGCCTCGTAGACGCTGTTCGTATGGTCCAGGGTCCAATTCGCCCGCCGGGCCGCTTCCGGCAGCATCGACAGCCGTGCGGTCATCCCGGCGGGATCGAAGAAGGCCCCGAGCGCGGCCAGGCCGGCCAGCACCGCGGTGGTGAGCACCCCGGCTCCCAGCGCCAGCACCAGGGCCGGGATCGCCAGCACCGACAGTGCCGACATCGCATCGGCGAGCATGGCGACCCGGCGCCGGCCGAGGAAGTCGACAGCGGTGCCGGCGATCAAGGTCGCGAACAACAATGGCAGCGTGCCCGCTCCGGCGACGATGGATGCTCCGGTTGCGCTGCCGGTGCGCTCGAGTACCAGCCACGGAAAGGCCACCAGTGAGATGCCGTTGCCCGCCGCGGCGAGGAACGCCGAGGACAGGATCAGCAGCGCCGGCACTCGCGACGACGTTCCCACCTCCGGCAGCTTAGATTCAGGCCATGAAACCCCTGCCCCATCCCCGCACCGGCGCGCCGTTCGCCTCACCGGTTCCGCCCGGATCCGGTTGGCCGGGCGACCCGGCCACCGCGGGGACCGCGATCGCCCCGGATGGTGCGGGGGTCACGCAACTGAGCGCGGCGGCCTCCGATATCAGCACCCTGGACGCCGATATCAGCGTCTGTCGTGCCTGCCCCCGGTTGGTCGCCTGGCGGGAGGAGGTGGCGGTGGTCAAACGCCATGCGTTCGCCGAACAGCCGTACTGGGGCAGACCGGTAACCGGCTGGGGTTCATCGCGGCCGGTGATTCTGGTGCTGGGCCTGGCTCCGGCTGCGCACGGGGCCAACCGCACCGGGCGGGTGTTCACCGGTGACCGGTCCGGTGACCAGTTGTTCGCCGCGCTGTACCGGGCCGGGCTGGTGAACTCGCCGCTGAGTTGCGACGCGGCGGACGGAATGCGGGCCAACGGTATCCGGATCACCGCGGCGGTCCGGTGCGCCCCGCCCGGTAATGCCCCGACACCGGAGGAGCGCTCGACCTGCGTGCCATGGCTTACCGCCGAGTGGCGACTGGTGAGCCCTTCGGTACGGGTGATCCTTGCGCTGGGCGGGTTCGCCTGGCGTTCCGCGCTGGGGTTGCTCGCCGGTGAATTCCCCGGTGGCAGGCCGAAGTTCGGCCATGGCGTGGTTGCCCGGACGCCGTCCGGTCGGCAATTGCTGGGCTGCTACCACCCCAGCCAGCAGAACATGTTCACCGGTCGGCTCACCCCGGCGATGCTCGACGCGGTTCTGTGCGAGGCGGTCCGGCGCTCGGGCCTCAGGGCCTGAGCCGGATCACCGGAATGGGCCGGGTCGTCCGGGCCTGATAGTCCTCGTAGCGGTCGGCGTTGTTGGCGTTGACGATCCGCCACAGTCGCGCATAGTCCGGGTCGTCCTTGAGCACCGCGGTTGCGGTGACCGGGAATCGCCTGGGCCCGATGTTGATCTCGACACTCGGCCGGGCTCTGAGGTTGTGATACCAGCCGGGGGCGCGGGGATCGCCGCCGTTGGATGCCACCACCAGATAGTCGTCCCCGTCACGGGCATAGGACAACGAATTGGTGCGTGGCATGCCGGTCCGGGCGCCGACGGTGTGCAGCAGCAGGCTGTTCGGTGCACCCGGGATACGGTGCCCGATCCACCCGCGAGTGCGTTGGTAGACCGCGTCGTGGGTGCGGACGAACAGCCGCAAAGCGGTGTCGGCGAGCGATGGTTTCGGATCGGCTTTCATATCGGTCCTTTCAGCGCGTCGCGCAGGATTTCTCCGGTGGTTTCCCGGTCCGGGTCACGGCGCAACACCATTCCTTTGACGAAGGACAGCTTGTCGCCGTCGCGGCGCGGAATCACGTGCACATGGATGTGGAACACCGACTGCATCGCCGACTTGCCGTCGTTGATCGCCACATTGTTGCCGGTCGCCGCGAGACCCGAGGCTCGGGTCGCCTGCGCGATGCGCTGGCCCACGGCCATCATTCCGGCCAGGGTGCGGGCCGGGGTGTCGGTGAGGTCGAGGCTGTGCGCCTTGGGGATCACCAGGGTGTGGCCCCGGGTGAACGGCCGGATGTCCAGGAAGCCGAGGAACTCGTCGTCCTCGTAGACCCGGACGGCCGGAGCGGACCCGGCGACGATCTCACAGAACACGCACGCCATGGCACCACCGTAGCGGCGGCCGCCGGGAAGACACCCTTGCCGGGGAACTGCGGGCAGTGCCCAGCATGACGCCCGACGTGACGTCGTTACCGCGCGCACCGGACGGTATCGCGACGGGACAACGACGGCAACGAGCAGGTTCGCAGCCGCCCACCGGCTACGCTGCCGGGAGTGGACGCCACCGATATCGCCTTCGCCGGTGCCGCCGAGCAGGCCCGCATGCTGGCCGCCGGTGACATCTCCGCGCCCGCCCTGTTGGAGTTGTACCTCGAGCGCATCACCCGAGTGGACCGGGAGGTGCGGTCCTACCGGGTGGTGCTGGTCGAGAGTGCCCGGAGGGAGGCGGCGGCCGCCCAGGTGCGACTCGACGCCGGCGAACGCCTCCCGTTTCTGGGCGTGCCGGTCGCGATCAAGGACGATGTCGATGTCGCCGGTGAGTTCACCTGTTTCGGCAGCGGTGCCTATGACCAGGCCGCCACCGCCGACGGCGATGTGGTCCGGCGGCTGCGCGAGGCCGGGGCGGTGATCCTGGGCAAGACCGCCGTACCGGAGATGATGGTCTGGCCCTTCACCGAGACGATGTCCTTCGGAGCTACCCACAACCCCTGGGACCTGGCCTACACACCCGGTGGCAGCAGCGGCGGCAGCGGGGCGGCGGTGGCGGCCGGACTGGCCCCGATCGCACTGGGTTCCGACGGTGCCGGCTCCATCCGCATCCCGGCCAGCTGGTGCGGTTTGTTCGGTCTCAAGCCGCAGCGCGATCGGGTTCCGCTCAGTCCGCACGACGACGCCTGGTGCGGGCTGAGCGTCAACGGCCCGTTGAGCCGGACGGTGGAGGACGCCGCGCTGTTCCTGGACGCCACCAACACCGGGAAATCGCCCCGCGGGGGATTCGTCAAAGCGGCCGGGCGCAAGCCGGGTCGACTGCGGATCGCGTTGAGCACCAGGCTCCCGCTCGCCGTCGTGGCCCGGGTCGGGCGTGCGCAGCAGCGGGCGCTTGACGGGCTGGAGGCGCTGTTGCGCGATCTCGGTCACGAGGTGCTGTGGCGCGACCCGGATTATCCGGCGTGGGCGATGTACGGCCATGTGCTGCCGCGGATGTGGCGCGGGGTGTACGAGGACGTGCGACAGCTTCCGCATCCGGAGCGGCTGGAGCCGCGCACCCGCGGTATCGCCCGGCTCGGCAGCCTCGTCTCGGATCGCCAGATCGCCCGGATCCGCGCCGCGGAACCGACGCTGGCGGCGCGGGTCCAGTCGATCTTCGATGACATCGACGTGCTGATCACCCCGGGCACCGCGACCGGGCCATCCCGAATCGGGCAGTACCAGCATGGAGGAGGTGTCGGAACGCTTGTTCGGGTGGCCTCCCGGGTGCCGTTCAACGTGATTTTCAATGCCACCGGCCAGCCCGCCGCGGCCCTGCCGTGGGCCTTGGACGGCGACAGCCTGCCGGTGTCGGTGCAGCTGGTCGGCCGGCCCTCCGACGAGGCGACGCTGCTGGCGCTGAGCACGCAGATCGAATCCGCGCGGCCCTGGGCGAACCGGCGACCGCCGGTCTCATGAGCTCCGGTCCCGACATCGAGTCGTCCGGGCTGCTCGAGGGCCTGACCGGTGAGGCGCGCGCGCAGCGCGCCGAGTTGGTGCCGTGGCTGCTGGATCAGGGCATCACCGTGCAGGAGATCCGGGAGTCTTTCGCCCCGATGCTGCTGCCGGGGCGCCGGGCGCTCGGCGCCGACGAGTCCTCAGTGTCGGCCCGCCAGATCAACGAAGCGGTCGGACTGCACCTCGAGCAGCTGATCCGTTTCCAGCGGGCCGCCGGGCTGCCGCAGGTCGCGGATCCCGACGCGCCCGCCTTCACGCGCGCAGACGGCGACACCGCGGTACACATCAGGAAGTTTCTCGATCTGGGATTAGATCCCGACCAGATGCTGACCGTCGTGCGGGTGCTGGCTCAGGGCCTTTCCCAGGCCGCGGAAGCGATGCGCTCGGCGGCGTTGGGTGCAATCCTGCATCCGGGTATCACCGAATTGGAGATCGCCAAGACCTTCGAGGCGCTGGTCGGCGCGGCCGCGCCGCTGATGGGGCCGATGATCGAGGACATGCTGCTGGTTCAACTGCGGCATGTGGTCGAGACCGAGGCGGTCGATGCCCGTCAGCGGGCCGAGGGTGCCCCGCTACCCGGTGCCCGGCCGGTTGCCGCCGCGTTCGCCGATCTGGTCGGGTTCACCCGGCTCGGCGAGGAACTGCCTCCGGAGGAGTTGGAACGGTTGGCCAACCGGCTCGGCGAACTCGCCCGCGATCTGCTCGTCGCGCCGGTGCGGTTCATCAAGACGATCGGCGACGCGGTCATGTTCGTATCGCCGGACACCGCCGCCCTTCTCGATGTGGTGCTGGCACTGGCCGCCGAAGCCGAAGCCGACGAGGTATTGCCCCGGCTCCGGGTCGGGGTGGCTTACGGGCCGGCGGTCAGCCGGGCCGGTGACTGGTTCGGCAGCCCGGTCAACCTGGCCAGCCGGATCACCTCGATCGCCCGGCCGGGGGCCGTTCTGGTGTCCGGACCGGCCCGCGCGCAGATCGGCGACGACCGGTTCCGCTGGTCCGCCGCCGGCGCCAAGCGGCTGAAGGGCATCCAGAACCCGGTCGAGGTATTCCGCGCGCGGCCGGTGTCCGCGGATTCGGAGCAGTCCTGAGCGGCCTTTCTCAGCGCTGGCGGAGAACGGCCACGCCGCCGGAGACCAAAGCCGCGACCAGCAGAACCATGGCCCAGCCGGGGCTGACCAGCCACCACATCAATCCGGCCGCGATCAACACGGGTGACACGGCGAACAGCGCCATCGCCGGGTGCTGCCGGACCACATCCCGGGCCGCGCGGGCACGGTCCGGATCGAGTTCTTTTCCTGCCATCGGTCCATTATCGGGTCATCTGGGCTCCGGCGGGCCGGTTCCGCGGTACATCCCCGGTGGATCAACAGTGGATCAGCGATCGAGGCGGCGCTGGGTCACCCTGCTCAGCAGCGCGCCGATGAGCGCCCCGAACAGATCCGCGATCCAGTCGTAGACGTCGGCCCCGGTGCGCCCCGGGGTGACGGCCTGTAGTGCCTCATCCGCGATACCGATACCGGCGACCAGGGCGACCGCCATCCCGATCGACCCGGTCGCGCGAGACAGTGGACGGGACAGGCGCAGCGCGCTGGCCGCGAGCCAGCCGCCGACGGCATAGGCGATGACATGGTTGAACTTGTCCATCAGCAGGAACGCGGCATCAGGCATCTCCTGCGGAGTGCGCGCCGAGAGCCACAGGATAGCCACTGCCCAGCAGAGCAGTGCCAGCCACAGCAGGCTGGCCAGGGTGCGGCGCGGCATCGGATCACCAAACACGGCCGTCGCGCCGATGTCCAGCCGGTCGGATTCGCTCCGGTGTGACCCGCTCCGGTGGCGGTACGGGCGACGATCAGGCCCGGGTCATCGCCCAGTAGGCGCCCCGCCGGCCCATGAGCTCGGCCGGGGTTCCCTGTTCGATGATTCGACCGCCGTCCATCACCACGATCAGGTCTGCATCGCGGATGGTCGACAACCGATGAGCGATGATGAAACTCGTTCTTTTCCTGCGCAGTTCGGCCATCGCCTGCTGGACCTGCACCTCGGTGCGGGTATCCACCGAGCTGGTTGCCTCATCCAGTATCAGTAGTTGCGGCCCCGCCAGGATCGCCCTGGCGATGGTGATCAGCTGCTTCTCGCCGGCGCTGATATTGGTGCCGTCGTCGCTGACCCGGGTCTGGTAACCATCCGGAAGTGACCGGACGAATCGGTCCGCGTGCGCCGCGCGGGCCGCGGCGACCACTTCGGCCTCGGCTGCGCCCGGTCTGCCATAGGCGATGTTCTCGGCGATGGTGCCGCCGAAGAGCCAGGTGTCCTGCAGCACCATGCCGAACCGCGATCGCAGCGAATGTCGACTCACCGTCGTGATGTCGACTCCGTCGATCACGATCTGCCCCGCGTCAACGTCGTAGAACCGCATCAACAGGTTTACCAGGGTGGTTTTCCCGGCCCCGGTGGGTCCGACGATCGCCACCGTGCTGCCCGGTTCGGCGGTCAGCGAGAGATCCTGGATCACCGGCGTGTCCGCCGTGTAGCCGAAGCTGACATTGCGGAACTCGATCCGGCCGCTGCCGCGCGCCAGATCCATTGTGGCCGAGAGGGGTTCCTCCGGCTCGTCGAGGAACTCGAACACCCGCTCGGCGCTGGCTACCCCGGATTGCAGGGAGTTGTACATTCCGGCGATCTGGGTGAGCGGCTGGTTGAACTGCCGCACGTACTGAATGAAGGCCTGAACCCCGCCCAGGGTGATCTGGCCGGTGGCCACCTGTATGCCACCGACCACCGCGACCGCCACATAGGCCAGGTTGCCGATGACCATGGTCGCCGGTGACACCAGCCCGGAGAAGAACTGGGCTCCCAAACCGGCGTGGTACACGTCGGCATTGAGTTCCCGGAACCTCTGACTCGCGGAGACTCGGTGCCCGTAGGTGCTGACGACGGTGAAACCGCTGTAGGTCTCCTCGATGTGGGCGTTGAGTCGGCCGGTGTTGGCCCACTGGGCAATGAACATCTTTCGCGAGCGTCGGGTGATGGCGCGGATGGCCAGCAGCGACAGCGGAACAGTCGCCACCGTGATCAGGGCCAGCAGTGGCGAAACGAGGACCATCATGACCAGCACCGCGACGACGGTGAGCACCGCCGTGAACAACTGGCTGATCGTCACCGAGACCGAGGTCGCGATATTGTCGACATCGTTGGTCACCCGGCTCAGCAGCTCACCTCGCAACCGGGAATCGAAGTAGGCCAGTGGCAGCCGGTGGATCTTGGCCTCCACATCGGCGCGCAGCGCGACGATGGTTCGCTGGACAATGACGTTGAGCAGCCGGGCCTGTCCCCAGATCAACACCGCGGCAACCAGATACATCAACAAAGCCAAGAGCAGCGTGCGGCCGACGGCGGGGAAGTCGATGCCGATCCCGGGCGTCACATTCATACCGGACACCATGTCGGCGAAGGTGTTCTCCCCGCGTGCCCGGGCGTCGGCGACGGCCTGCGCCTTGGTGACACCGGCTGGAAGTTGCCTACCGATTACACCGTTGAACAACAGATCTGTGGCGTGGCCGAGCACGCGGGGGCCGATCACCGACAGCACGATTCCGCCGAACGACATGGTCAGCACTGCGACGGCCGGCCACCGATGCGGGCGCAGACGCGCCAGCAGCCGCAGCGCCGAACC
>JAHZJY010000298.1 GCA_022600695.1 Actinomycetes bacterium
AACTGCGGCTCAGTCATGCGTTCAGCATGCCACCAACGACCGTCATCGTGTCGCGCGGCCGCGCTGAGTCATGACCGCTTCTTCTAGGTCGCGTGGGATGCAGCCCGCAACGGGCGCAGACTGGACGCCAGTGGAAGGGAGTGAACATGGCACATTACGTGACGAAGGTGAGGACCTCGAGGACTCCGCAGGAGGCGTTCGCCTACCTGGCCGACCTGCGAAACTTCGCCGAGTGGGATCCCGGCGTGAAGGCCGTCAAGCAGGTGGAGGGCTCCGGCGGCGGCCCGGACGCCGTATTCGATGTCACCGTCGACGGTCCGGGGAGCGGCCTGACATTGCGGTACGTGACCAAGGAGCACGACGCCCCGCGCAACCTCCTGGTGGTGGCCCGCAGCCTCATTTTCACGTCGATCGACCGCATCACGGTCGAGCCCGACGGCACCGGATCGGCTGTCACCTACGACGCAGACCTCCGCCTCAACGGCGTGCTGCGCATAGGCGACCTGGGCCTGCGGCTGGTGTTCGGCCGGATCGGTGACCGGGCTGCCGCTGGTCTGCGCCGGAAGCTGGGCGCGCAGGCGGTCTGATGTCACCGCAGTGATGCCGTGACGTCGACGATCTCGCCCCCAGTAGGCATCGGACGCTGCTGGACCGGCCGGGCAGTTCATGGCGGTGGCGGAGGGATTTGAACCCTCGGACGGGGGTTACCCGTCACACGCTTTCGAGGCGTGCTCCTTAGGCCGCTCGGACACGCCACCGGTTCGAATCCTAGGGTCCGCACCCCAGCGGGCTCAAATCGCCCGACCCGCGTACGGTTCCGGCAGGTGCCCGGCAGCGCAAGGATGGTAGCGGAGGCCTCTTTGCCGACACACTGGTCGCCGTCTGCATGGTGGTCGCTCGGGTTGTGATGATCCCGGTCGCCATCATCGTCGGCCACAAAGCCGACATCTGGGGCCGAGAGCCGTCCTTCCTCACCGCCTTCGCGGTGCTCACCGTCCGCGTTTCTCACCCTGACCGCGATCGCCGGCATCGGCTTCGCGGTGTACCTCGTGTTCATGCCGGAGACGAAGCCCCTGACGCCCGCCGCCGCGCAGCCCGGCTAGTTGCGTTCGCGCTGCCCCCGGAAGAAGGCCTCCAGCAGAGCCGCGCACTCACCCGACAGCACACCGCCGCGAACCTGCGGCCGGTGGGTCAGGCGCCGGTCCCGCACCACGTCCCACAGCGAACCCGCGGCACCGGTCTTCGGTTCCCATGCGCCGAACACCAGGCGTGCCACCCGCGCCATCACCAACGCTCCCGCGCACATGGTGCAGGGCTCCACCGTCACCGCGATCGTGGCGCCCTCCAGTCGCCATCCATCGCCGAGCCTGGCCGCCGCCGCCCGAAGCGCCAGAATCTCAGCATGGGCGGTCGGATCTCCGAGTGCTTCACGGGCGTTGGCGGCGCGAGCCAGTTCGACCCCATCCGCACCGAAGATGACCGCGCCGATCGGAACGTCCTTCGGGCCGGCCTCACCCGCGACCGCGAGCGCGGACCGAATCAGGGATTCATCCGCCAACACGCTCACCGGTCGAGGCGGTCGAGGACCACCGAGAGCTCCTCGGCGAATCCCATTTCGCGGGCGATCCGGCCGATCTGTTCGTCGGCGTAGAGGTCCGTCTCGGACAGGATCACACCCAGCACCCCATCAGAGAGGCCGAGATCGGCCAGCACACCCAGATCGCCCTCCTCGAACGGGTCGCAGTCCTCCAGGTCCTCCAACGCGATATCGGCGTCCAGCTTCTCCAGCGCCTGTGCCGCGATGTCATAGTCCAGGGCGGCGGTCGCGTCGGACAGCAGCAGGCGGGTCCCCGACGGGGCGGGCCGGACGATGAGGAAAAACTCGTCATCGATGTCGAGCAGCCCGAACATCGCTCCGGCACTCCGTAGTTCCCGCAACTGCGTCTCCGCGGCGGTGAGGCTGACCAACGCCTTCGGGTTCATCGGTGAGCAGAGCCACGCCGAGCCCTCGCGCACGACGGCCACAGCGAACCCGAAGGGCGTCCCCCCGGACCCGGGAACGGCCGCTCGCTGTGTCTCCATGGCGCCATACGCTAGTCCCTGAGCAGTGTGGTGCCTAGCTGAGCACGGTCCCGCACAACCGGTGTGCCAACCTGGAAAGCGTGACCAAGACACCGGTGTGCGTCCTCGGGCTGGGCCTGATCGGCGGGTCGGTGTTGCGCGCAGCAATCGCCGCCGGCCGAGAGGCTTTCGGCTACAACCGCTCCGCCGAGGGGGCCCGGGCAGCCCAGGCGGACGGGTTCGCCGCCGGAACCGATCTCACCGAGGCGCTGCTCTGGGCCGCCGAGCGGCGGGCCCTGATCGTGCTGGCGGTCCCGATGCCCGCGGTGGGTGAGTTGCTCGGCGCTATCAAGCGGTCGGCCGCGGACTGCCCACTGACCGATGTCATCAGCGTCAAGGGCGCGGTGCTCGAGGAGGTGCGCGCGGCGGCCCTGCTCGACCGCTACGTCGGCGGCCACCCGATGGCCGGAACCGCACACTCCGGTTGGCGGGCCGGAGATGAAGCGCTGTTCGCCGGGGCACCCTGGGTGATCAGTGTCGACGAGCACGTCGATGCGTCGATCTGGTCCGAGGTGATGCACCTGGCCCTGGACTGCGGTGCCGTGGTGGTCCCGGCCGAGTCTGAAGAGCACGACCGCGCCGTGGCCGGCATCTCGCACCTCCCGCATCTGTTCGCCGAGACTCTGGCCGCCACCGCCGACGGGGTACCGCTGGCCTTCGCGCTGGCCGCCGGATCGTTCCGGGACGGCAGCCGGGTCGCCGGCACCGCACCGGACCTGGTTCGCGCGATGTGCGAGGCCAACGCCGATCAGCTTGTCCCCGCCCTCGACAGGGCCCTGGCGTTACTGCACGACGCGCGGGAGTCACTGGCCCGCAACGGCTCGGTGGAGGGGTTGGTGGACGGCGGACAC
>JAHZJY010000034.1 GCA_022600695.1 Actinomycetes bacterium
GGCACTGGCACACTCCGTGCTGGGCCAACCGGTCCAACCGCGCGCCTACCCGGAAACGGTCCTGACCCCGGTCCCGGGGTGGCGCTGCGCAAGGAGGACGCGCGTCGCGGAGATCAGCGCTCGGCGGGCTCCACCAACTCCACCAGCACGCCACCGGCATCCTTGGGATGGATGAAGTTGATCCGCGAGTCCGCCGTCCCGCGCCGTGGTGCGTCATAGAGCAGGCGCACACCGTGCGCCCGCAGCCGCTCGCACAGTGCCTCGAGGTCGCTGACCCGATAGGCCAGTTGTTGGATACCCGGCCCGCGCTTGTCGATGAACTTCGCGATGGTGCAGGTGTCGTCCAGCGGTGCCATCAATTGGACCTGGGCGCTGTCCCGGGGGGCGCCGCGGACCGACAGCATGGCCTCGCGGACACCCTGTTCGGCGTTGATCTCCTCATGCACCACGATCATCCCGAGGTGGTCGTGATACCAGGCGATCGCCGCGTCCAGATCCGGCACCGCGATACCGATGTGATCGATCGCGGTGACCAGAGCGCTCGCCAGAAACGGGCGGGCGTCGACCTGCTCGGTACTCATAACACAACGGTAACCTGACGGTCGGAGACGCGCTGTGCCGATCGGCCAGATCGCTCGACAACCACTGCCTGGGAGGTAGAAATGACGACGTCGGTCATCGTTGCTGGGGCCCGCACGCCGATTGGGCGCCTGATGGGTTCTTTGAAGGACTTCTCCGGCGCTGACCTGGGTGCTGTCGCGATTCGCGCGGCTCTGGAAAAAGCCGATATCCCGGCTGCGCTGGTCGACTACGTAATCATGGGGCAGGTGCTGACCGCCGGTGCCGGCCAGATGCCGGCCCGCCAGGCGGCCGTCTCGGCGGGAATCGGGTGGGATGTGCCCGCGCTGACGATCAACAAGATGTGTCTGTCCGGAATCGATTCCATCGCGCTGGCCGACCAGTTGATCCGGGCGGGCGAGTTCGATGTCGTGGTGGCCGGCGGGCAGGAGTCCATGACCAGAGCCCCGCACCTGCTGATGGACAGCCGGGCCGGCTACAAGTACGGCGACGTCACCATGCTTGACCACATGGCCTACGACGGGCTGCACGATGTATTCACCGACCAGCCGATGGGTGCGTTGACCGAACAGCGCAACGATGCCGACAAGTTCACCCGGCTCGAGCAGGACGAGTACGCGGCGGGCTCGCATCAGAAAGCCGCGGCTGCCTGGAAGGACGGGGTTTTCACCGATGAGGTTGTGCCGGTGAGTATCCCGCAGCGCAGAGGGGAACCGATCGAGTTCGGCGAGGATGAGGGCATCCGGGCCAACACCACGGCCGAGTCACTGGGCGGCCTGCGCCCCGCATTCCGTAAGGACGGCACCATCACGGCCGGTTCGGCGTCGCAGATCTCCGACGGCGGGTGCGCGGTCGTGGTGATGAACAAGGCCAAGGCGCAACAACTGGGTCTGAGCTGGCTGTGCGAGATCGGGTCGCACGGCAATGTCGCGGGTCCTGACTCGACTTTGCAGTCCCAGCCCGCGAACGCCATCGCCAAGGCGGTTGCGCGGGAGGGCATCGGCACCGACCAACTTGACGTGATCGAGATCAACGAAGCGTTCGCCGCCGTCGCGCTGGCGTCGACGCGGGAGTTGGGGGTGGATCCGGACAGGGTCAACCGCAGTGGCGGGGCCATCGCGATGGGCCACCCCATCGGGATGTCCGGGGCGCGGATAACCTTGCACGCCGCACTGGAGCTGGCGCGGCGCGGCTCCGGCTACGCGGTGGCCGCTCTGTGTGGGGCCGGTGGTCAGGGGGACGCGTTGATACTGCGCGCCGGTTAACCTGGCGAGACCGTTGCTGGCGCATCGCGCCGGGCGGCCCGCGGCGTTGATGTGATGTTGGTCATATGCGCCGACGTGACAGACTTGGCGGCGTGACTCGTCCTCGTCCGAGAATGGCACCGGCAATGGCCGGCGCGGTAGATCTCTCCGGCCTCAAACAGCGCACCCAACCCGACGGTGCCGGCCCCGCCGCCGGAGTCGAAGTCACCGAGACCAACTTCGAAGCCGAGGTGCTGGTCCGGTCCAATCAGGTCCCGGTGGTCGTTCTGCTGTGGTCCCCGCGCAGTGAGGCCTGTGTCAAGCTTGCCGACGCGCTGGCCGCGCTGGCCGGAACCGACCAGGGCAGGTGGTCGCTGACGACGGTCAACGTCGATACCTCGCCGCGGGTGGCTGCCATGTTCGGTGTCGAGGCGGTTCCGACGGTGGTGGCGCTGGCCGGTGGTCAACCGGTGGCCAGCTTCGAAGGTCCGCAACCGCCGGAGCAACTGCGCCGATGGGTCGACTCGCTGCTGTCGGCCACGGCCGGGAAACTCGGCGCTGGGCCCGAAGCGGAACCGCCGCCCGACCCCGCACTGGATGCGGCCCGCGAGATGCTCGACGCCGGTGACTTCCCCGGCGCCCTTGACGCCTACCAGGCGATCCTGGCGGCCGATCCCGCCCATGTCGAGGCCAAGGGCGCGCTGCGCCAGATCACCTTCCTGCAGCGTGCCTCCGCCCATTCGCCCGACGTCCTGACCGAGGCCGAGGCCGCGCCCGGCGATATCGACGCGGCCTTCGCCGCCGCTGACGTTCAGATCCTCAGCCAGGACATCGCCGCCGCATTCGACCGGCTGATCGCCCTGGTCAAGTCCACCTCCGGTGATGACCGAACCCGGGTGCGGACGCGCCTGATCGAGCTCTTCGATCTGTTTGACCCCGCCGATCCGGAGGTCATCGCCGCTCGGCGCAAGTTCGCCAACGCGCTGTACTAGTTCCCGAAAAAGCCCCGAGCCGGCAGCGTTCGGCGCGGACCGTGCTGCCCGGTTGCTGGAGCGCCGACTCCCTGGCCGTGAGGACCGGTTGATCGCGGCACAACTGGTCGTCGCTGACCAAAGCGGGTGGCCGGGGGGCACTGTCTCGCCGGGCTTGCCGGAGAGAGCAGCCCAGCGGGCGATGTGTCGATGTGCGGTTCCCGGGATCGATGTGGGCGCTGATAGCCAGGGCCGCTATGCAAGCAGTCATGCCAACGACGGCCTCGACCGCTTCGGGTGACCAGCTGACAGGCTGCGAGGAAAACGCGAGTTGACCGATGTGCGGGAACAGTTGAGGCTCAACACATGCCCAGGTTCGCGGAACTGAACTCCTGGACGACCTACCGCCGGATCGTCGCGACCGAATTCAGACTGCACCTCGAGGTAGAGCCCACTGAGAGGTGGGCGCCGGTCCGGGGACACCGCGTGCGGATCGACGAATGGTCCGGGGATCAAAACTTGGGCACGGTGATTCTGGTCCATGGCGGTGGCGGCAACGGCCGTGTCCTCGCGCCATTCGCCGAACCGATCGCCCGGTACGGCTGGCGGGTGCTTGCACCGGATCTGCCGGGATTCGGCTTGACAGAGCCCGCCCCCGGCTTCGATGGGGACTATGCGGAGTGGCCCGCCGTGGTGGCGGAGATCGCCGACGCCCAGCCCGGCCCGGTGGTGCTGTTCGGCCTCTCGATGGGCGGGATGACGGCCGTGTTCGCAGCGCAGAAGTCCACCCATGTCGCGGGAGTCATTGCGACGACCCTGCTCGACCTCGCCGATCCCGCAACCTTTGCGTCGGCCGCACGATGGGATTGGCTCGGGCGTCTCAGCGGCGCGGTCATGGATCTCCTACCGGGGTTGTTCGACCGGATCCCGCTGCCGTTACGCTTTGCGGCACCGCTCAACGCCATGAGTAGTAGCAAAGCCATGCAGGCCTACTTCGCAGAGGACCCGCTAATCGGCCGCAGTTGGAAGCCGGCCCGATTCTTCCGAACCGCGCACGAATACCCGGCGGCAACGCTCCGCCTCGACTGCCCCCTGCTGGTGGTTCATCCGGGCGCGGATCGCTGGACTCCAACCGCGCTCAGCCGCAACGTCTTCGAGCGAGTCGACACCCGAAAAAAGTTCATTGAACTGAGCAACGGGGCTCATCTGCCATTGGAGCAACCGGCATTCCGGGAGCTGACGCAGCGGGTGCAGCAATTCCTCGACGAGGTCGCTGCAGGAGCGTAGCCGCGCGCGTCGATCGTCGATTCTTGTCAGACACCGCTGCGATCATGGGGTCATGTCGTCGAACGTAGCTCCGGACGTCGTGGAACTCCCTCCCGGCGAGCGTCTTGAGTTGCTTTTCGCCGAGTTGGCGGAGCTGACCGGTCAGCGCAACGCCATTGATGGACGCATTGTGGAGATCGTCGCCGAGGTGGATCGCGACGAACTGTGGGGAAACACCGGGGCCCGGTCCGTCGCTGCACTGGTGGCCTGGAAGACCGGCTGTTCATCGGCGAACGCGAGGTCTGTGGCCACCGTGGCGCATCGACTGGGGGAGTTTCCGCGCTGCGCGCAGGGCATGCGGGAGGGCCGCCTGTCGCTGGATCAGGTGGGAGTCATCGCGCAGAGCGCCGGCGACGGATCCGATGAGCACTACGCCGCACTGGCTTCGGTCGCCACGGTCAGTCAACTGCGCACCGCGGTCAAGCTCGAACCACGACCCGACCCC
>JAHZJY010000299.1 GCA_022600695.1 Actinomycetes bacterium
ACCGCCGCGACCAGCAGCGTATACCAGGTCAGGGCCATTGCATCAGCACCAGTTCCGAGCAGAAGCCGGGCCCCATCGCCATCATGACGCCCGGTCCGGCAGTCGGACTTTTGGCGATCGTGTCCCGCAGCACATGCAGCACCGATGACGAGGACAGGTTGCCGACATCGGCCAGCGAGCGCCAGGTGAGTTCGAGCGCGTCGTCGGGCAGGTCGAGACTGGAGACGATGGCCTCGATCACCTTCGGTCCGCCCGGGTGGCTCACCCAGGTGCCGATATCGTCGATGGCGAGGTCGTGGGCCGCGAGGAAGCCGGTGACGTCGTCTCGCAGATACCGGGTGACCATCTCGGGCACGTCGGCCGACAGCACCAACTCAAACCCTTGGGACCCGATGTCCCAGCCCATGGTTCGGAGACTGTCCGGGTAGAGGTGGCTCCGGGAATCGATGACGGCAGGACCCTGAGCGCCGATTTCCCGGGCGCGCCGCTCACCGACCGCGACGACGGCCGCAGTACCGTCGCCGAACAGTGCGGTGCCGACCAGGCTGGCGATATTCGGCCCGACGGCGGTGAAGGTCATCGAGCACAACTCCACCGACAGCAGTACCGCTACGCCATCTGGATCCCCCCGCAGGTAGTCGTGCACCCTGGCCACTCCGGCCGCGCCGGCCACACAGCCGAGGCCGAACATCGGCACTCGGCGCACATCCGGCCGCATACCCAGTCGGGTGGCCACCCGCGCCTCCACCGACGGCACCATGATGCCGGTCACCGTCGTCGACATGATGAGGTCGACATCGCCGGCGGCCAAGCCGGCTTCGTCCAGTGCTGCCGATACGGCCGCGCATCCGAGTTCCACGGCGTTCTCGATGTAATGGTCATTGGCGGTGCCGAAATCGCGAAGCCCGGCGTAGGCGTCCAATGGCAGTACCAGGTGTCGATGGCCGACCTTGGCGGCCCGGTAGAGCCCGCGCACGGTTTCCTCATGTTCGGCGAAGCCCGGCATGGCAAGAAAAGCCTCGGCGATTTCGTCCTGGCTGTAGCGGTTCGGTGGCAGCGCCCCTTGAACGCCCGCGACGATGCTGGCGGGCCCGACAGCATCGTTTCCGGGTTTACTCGTCACCTGTCAAGTATGCCTGCGTTCGTCGGCACAGGTCGCTTTCTGTGGTGACCGTTGGCTGACGGCACCGATTGTGAGCGGCATCACCGGTTGCGCGGCCTCGGCCACGGCAACCAATAGGGCACCCGGCGGGCGTAGTCGTCGAAAGCCGGGCCGTAGATCCGCCGATAACGGGCCTCTTTGAACCGTGGCGCAAACAGGCAGTACGCCGTGAAGGTCAAGGCGACGACCAGTTGGTCGGGGGTCCAGGTAGGGACGGTCCAGAGGGTCAGCGTGAACGCAACATAGATGGGTTGACGCGTCAATCGGAACAGTCCGGTGACGGGCATCGGGGGGTAGACCGGCTTGCGGCCGCGGAACAGGGCAACCCAGCCCAGGCTCCCAGTCTGCAGCGACAGTCCGGCGTCGGCCATCGACTTTCCGAGCAGTACCCACGCCACCGAGTACAACGCGACCATCGGGGCCAGTGCCGTCCCGCTTGCCTGCCACCAGATCGTTCCGGTCGGTGTCCAGAACGCGAAGAGCGCGAAGACCTGCAACGCCGCAATGGTGGCGTATGTCGTTGCCGACAGCGTGACTCCGGTGCCGGACGGCGCGAGTCTGCCGAGCAGCGCTCTGCCCCGACTGGTCAGCAGCAGTGAATGCACGACCGGGAACTGAAGGAGCAGGGCGATATTGGCGACCCAGGTCCACGGCGCGGGCACGGCGCCCAGCGACCTGCTCATCCCGAAGAACATCGCGAGCATCATGGTCAGCACGCCGAGCAGGAATGACACATGGCACACGACACCGAAGCACACGGCCAGCAGCCTGCGCCGACCGCTTACGCCGATCCCTTGAGCCGACACCAATGACCTCACCGCACCTCCGCGCCGCAGCGCCGTTTCCAACCCCGTACTGCCGTAGCGTAGCCGCATGGGATTACGCAAAAACCTGCCGATGCTGCGCTGGTCGGTGCTGCGAACCGGCCTCGGCATCCGGAAGTTCAACACGACGGGCCAGTTGGGCGACGGGCGTGAGACCGCGGCCGCCGACTACGTGGTGGCCAACGCCCGCGAGGGCGATATCGACGACGCCCTGGCGACGATCGACACCTACGCCTACGAGAAGTCGTTTCTGGTCAACATCGGTGACGAGAAGGGAAAACTGCTCGATGCGGCCGTCCGGCGATGCGATCCGAAACTGGCGTTGGAGTTGGGCACCTACTGCGGCTACGGCGCGTTGCGGATCGCCCGGGCTGCGCCGTCGGCGCGGGTATTCTCAGTGGAGCTTTCAGCAGCCAATGCCCTTGTTGCGCAGCGCATCTGGAAACACGCCGGAGTGGCCGACCGGATCACCTGCGTAGTCGGCACGATCGGCGACGACGGACGCACGCTGAATGCCCTTCGGGACGAGCACGGCTTCGCCGACGGTGCGCTGGACTTCCTGTTCATCGACCACGACAAGAATGCCTATCTCGCCGATCTGCGGGCCATCGTCGACCGTGGCTGGCTGCATCGCGGCGCGATCGTGGTGGCGGATAACGTCGGATTCCCGGGCTCACCGAAATACCGCGGCTATATGCG
>JAHZJY010000035.1 GCA_022600695.1 Actinomycetes bacterium
CCGGTCAGGGGGCGAGGCCGGGCCGGCACCGCAACCGGTGTGCTCGGCGATTGATCGGAGCTGGTGAGCTGCTCCCACTCGTCGAGCAGGCTGGAGTCGACCTGACGCACCAGCTCGCCGAGCCACTCGACGAGGTCGGTGAGTTCCTCGGTCCGCGCGGCGGCGGGCACCCCGGAGCGCAGCGCCTTGAACGCATCGGAGAGGTAGCGCAGCACCGCCCCCTCCGAGCGGACCAGACCGTAGACGCTGATGTACTCCCGGAAGGTCATCGCCTGTTCCCACATCTCCCGCACCACCGACTTCGGCGACAACCGGCCGTCGGCAGCCCACGGGTTGCTTTGCAGGTACACCTCGAAGGTGTGCCGCAGCAGCTCCTCCAGCGGTTTGGGATAGCTGACGTCATCGAGCAGCGCGATCCGCTCGTCGTACTCGATACCCTCGGCTTTCATCTGCGCCACCGCCTCGCCGCGGGCCTTCTTCAGCTGAGCCGCCAGAATCTGGCGGGGATCCTCGCACGTCGCCTCGATCACCGAAACGACATCCAGGGCAAAGGTTTCCGACGCCGGATCCAGGGCCTCGATAGCGGCCAGGGCGAACGTCGACAGCGGCTGATTGAGGGCGAAGTCACGCGGCAGGTCCACCGTCAGCCGGTAGCGGCGGCCGTCTGCCCCGGGTTCGTCGAGACGCTCGAGCACGCCGGCCTGTAACAGTGAACGCGCGATGCCGACCGCCTCGCGGATGTGGTGCAGCTGACGGCGGCGGGGCTCATGGTTATCGGTGAGCAGCCGGCGCATCGCGGCGAACGGGTCACCGGGGCGGTCGACGACGTCGAGGATCATCGCCGTGGAAACCCGCATAGTGGATGTGAGCGGTTCCGGAGCCCCATCGACGAGCCGGGTCATGGTGGCCTCGCCCCAGGGAACCATGCCCTCGGGGGCTTTGCGGCGCACCAGTTTCCGGCGCTTCTTGGGATCGTCGGCGACCTTGGCGAACTGTTTGAGGTTCTCCACCTCGTGTTCGGGGGCCTGCACGATCACGGTGCCGGCGGTGTCGTAGCCGGCGCGTCCGGCGCGGCCGGCGATCTGGTGGAACTCGCGCGCATTGAGTAGCCGGCTGCGGGTGCCGTCGTACTTCGACAGCGCCGAGAAGACGACGGTGCGGATGGGCACGTTGATGCCCACTCCGAGGGTGTCGGTACCGCAGATGACCTTCAGCAGCCCGGCCTGGGCGAGGGGCTCGACCTGCCGCCGATACTTGGGCAGCATCCCGGCGTGGTGCAACCCGATACCGTGGCGGACCAGTCGCGACAGCGTCGAGCCGAACGCGGTGGAAAATCGGAACGCCCCGATCAGCTCGGCGATCGCCGTCTTCTCCGTTTTGCTGCACACATTCACGCTCATCAGGGCCTGGGCCCGTTCCAGCGCCGACTGCTGGGTGAAGTGCACGACGTACACCGGGGCTTGGCGGGTGTCGAGTAGTTCGGCGATGGTCTCGTGCATCGGGGTCGTCGCGTACGAGTAGTACAGCGGTACGGGGCGATCTGCGGAGGCGACCAGCGCTGTCGGTCGTCCGGTGCGCCGGGTGAGGTCCTCGCGCAGGAACGTCATATCGCCGAGGGTGGCCGACATCAGCAGGAACTGGGCTCTGGGCAGTTCCAGCAGCGGCACCTGCCAGGCCCACCCGCGGTCGGGGTCACCGTAGAAGTGGAACTCGTCCATCACCACCAGGCCGATGTCGGCGTTGGCGCCTTCGCGCAGCGCGATATTGGCCAGTATCTCGGCGGTGCAGGCGATGATCGGCGCGTCGGCGTTGACCGCGGCGTCGCCGGTGAGCATCCCGACGTTGTCCGCCCCGAAGACCGCGCACAACGCGAAGAACTTCTCGCTGACCAGCGCCTTGATCGGCGCGGTGTAATAACTGCGCCGCCCGCCGGCCAGGGCGGCGTACTGCGCGCCGGTGGCCACCAGCGACTTCCCGGACCCGGTCGGGGTGGCCAGGATGACGTTCGCGCCGCCGAGCAGTTCGATCAGCGACTCCTCCTGGGCCGGGTACAGGCTGGTACCGCTGGCCTCGGCCCACGCGGCGAAGGAGACGAACAACTCGTCGGCGTCGTTACCCCGGTCGCGCAGGGCGGACAGGTCGGCGGGGCCGTCGAGCAGGGCGGGGGAGTCGTTGGTCACCGCTGCGGGCTCAGCGCCGCGCGGGCCAGTTCGGCGGCGGCCGCGCTGATCGGGGCGCGGCGGTGGTGCGCGGGCCCGTCGGTCAGGTTCGCCAGCATGTCGAAGGCCGGCAGTGCCCGAATCTGATAGCCGCTCAGCGGAAGACCGTCACTTCGGCGCCAGCCGAGTTCGGTCAGCGCGGCGGTAACCCGGTCCAGCGGTAGGTCGGCGCCGGCCGAGGTGGCGGCGTAGAGCAGCAGCAGCAACGTCGCCGGGGCGTCGAACCCGTCATCGTCGCCGGGTGGCAGTCGCGACACCAGGTGATCCCACAGCTTTGCGGTGTCGCGTTGGGCGGCGGCCCCGGCTCTGGTCAGCAGCAGCCGGCCCTTGTACTTGCGCAACAGCCCCACCGACTGCAGCGACTGCCGGAATTTCAGCAACGGAAAGGCGTTCGCCTCGCGGTTGTTCTCGCCGATCCAGTCGGCCATCGCCGGAACGACCGCACTGGCCGCCATCACGTCGGCCGGCTTGAGGTAGCCGGCAGCGGTCAGCGGGATGCCGCCGTCGGCCGCCCGGTCGAGAAACCAGCGGTGCGCGCGCAGGGCGGTGCGTAACTCCGGTGCGGCGGGTGCCGCGATCAGCAGCATCGCCCGGCCGGCCACGTCCTCACCGACCGGGCTGAAGCTCAGCCGGTTGACGAGATCGACCAGCCGCGGATCGACCCCGTACTCCCGAAGTAAGACGTACGGCCCTTGTAAAGCGTCGTTGATCTCGGTGAGGTCGAAATGGGCCGGGTCGTCGAGCACGTCGGCCAGGCTCTCGGCGTCGGTCATCCCGCCGCAGTCATCCGGCGGTGCGGCGCGCCGACCGTCGAGGGCGATCGCGGGTGGGCTGTCGGGGCCGGCCGGCCTGACCTCCTCGAGGCGCAGGGTCAGCTCCCAGGAGTCGCCGTAGTCATAGACGTACTGCAGGACATCGCCGGGTTGCTGCAGGGTTTCATCGAGACGTACCTGCGCCGCGGCCGCACCGTCCTCCTCGCCCTCCTCGACGTCCCACGGACACAGGAACAATTGACTGTGCGCATCGAACGGTCCGCCGCCGAGGGAGAACCTGTGCAGATGCGAATTGCTCCAGGCGAATGCGGCCTGCAGCACTTCGTGGACGACGTCCAGATTGAGGTCCGAGCGAAGCTCCAGACGGCGCCAGATCGGTGGTTTCGCGGTGTCCAGATCGACCCGTATCCGGAACAGGCACACCTGCTGCAGCGACGGCCGGCGAAGCTCGCGACGGTCCAGTGGTACCGCGGCCTTCGCGGCGAGCAGTCCGAGGTTGTCGGCGAGCCGGCGTAGCTCGCTCAGTTCGGCTCCGGCGATGGTGGCCTGGAACTTCCGCAGCAGTTCGGCGTCGTCGTCATGTGGCACGGTCCCACGATAGGCTCGGGCTCGGCCTGAAGACGGCGCCGGTCACCGGTCCCCGCGCGCCGGGGCGCGGCGGAACAGTTCGGCGGGCCGGCCCCGGGAACCGGTCGGATCGCGGACGTCGGTGCCGATGAGGTGGCTTTTCATGGCGCGGCGGAACGCGTCGCGCATCAGGCGGTCGCCGAGGACCGCCTCGTGGACCCGTTGGAGCTCGCGCATGGTGAACTCGGTGGCCAGCAGTCTGGCGGGGTCCGGCTTCTCCGCGTAGAGCTCGCGGACATGGTTTTTGGCGTATTCGACGATCACGTTGTGATCCCAGAGCAGCTCACCGGGACGGTCCACCGGCGCCAGTCGGACGTCGCCGGCCAAGCCTGACCCGCGGGCCGTCAACCGTTCGGGACGCACCACCGCCACATGCGCGACCGAGATCACCCAGTCGCGGTGGTCGCGGTCGGGATCGTCGAAGACGTGCAACTGGATCGGCGTGACGCCACGGACCCCGATCTTGTCGCGCAACGATCGCTTGACCGCATCGGCCAGCGTCTCGCCCTGGTGTACGAAGGTTCCCGGCAGTGCCCACGTCCCGGCCTCGATATCGTCGCGGGCCAGCTCCAGGACCGCCAGCCCGAGCGTGGGGTCGACGGTGAGCAGCGCGGTGTCCACCGCCACGGTGGGCCGCGGGAATCGATGGAGTTTCTTGTCGGGACCCTTCGCTACCGTGGAAGCGGTCCGATGCGGTATCGCTCTGTCGCCCATGGCTTTAGAGCCTAGCCTTTTGCGCTCCATGCGCGGTAAAGAAGGAGTCCCTCGCTTGTGTTGACATCTAATTAGCGCTAAAATGATCTAAATAAGGCGGGTTGGGATCGCCGAACTGCCCGGGGAGCGGCCTCGGGCGTCGTGATCACATGGGCAGTAGTCACATACAGGGGGGAACATGGGAAAGGCGAACGTCAGCACGGTCGTGGTTCTTGGCGACGTCGACACCGAACAGCGAGCCGAGATGCTCGCGATCCGAGCGGCCGAACACGGGATGATCATCGGCGGAATCTTTGCCTTCGGTGTCGGGGAGGTGGTTTCGGCCGATGATCTGACCGACGTCGAGCAGGTCATCGCCGCCCTGAGCCGCGCGATCGCCACCGGCCGGGACGTCTGGGTGCCGTTCGGTGGGGATCTGTTCCGCGAACAGCATGTGCGCCGACTCTGCCTGGTTCTGCAGCGGCACGGACTGTCCTTGCGGATCGGTCCGCACCTCACCCCGGTTCCGGCCGACGGCGGCTACAGCGAAATCGATAGGGCGTTGCGTGTCGAGGTGCGCGCCGTCGACGCGCTCGATCACGCGGGTATGGCCGCGGCCGCCGTCCGCGCCCTGAGCGCGGAGATCGACGCGGCGCTGGCCGGTGGTGATCGGCCGTCGCAGGACGGCAGCACCGCCTCGGACGTCGCGTAGCACAGCACCACCGGGGAATCATCGGCGAGCGCGAACCGGGGGCGTGGCTGTCGCGGGCCCGCACATCATCAACCAACATCTCAAGGAGATGGCCATGAACGACAATTCGTTTCATCATCCCAGCTGGGCGTGGGACCCGGTGGTGCACGGGTACTGGGTCGTGCCGGGGCGCCTACTGGCGACCGAGTACCCCGGTTCGACCGACCCGCGCAAGGCTGCTGTGAAGCGCGCGGTCCTGCTGGAGGCGGGTATCACCTCATTCGTCGACCTCACCGAGGCCGGCGAACCCGCCGGCGGCGGACTGCCGATGCGGCCCTACGGCACGCTGATGATCGCCGAGGGTGCCGACCGGGGCATCGCGGCGCGGTACGCCCGGTTCGGGATCCCCGACACCGGCATCATCGACGACGCCGGTTATGACGAAATCCTCGCCCACATCGCTACCGAACTCGATGACGGGCGCATCGTGCTGGCGCACTGCTGGGGCGGCAAGGGCCGCACCGGAACGGTGGTCGGCTCCTGGCTCATCGACACCGAGGGCGTGGGCTATCCCGAGGTGATCGACCGCCTTCAGGAACTGCGCCGCGGAACCCGGAAGGCTCACCATCCCGTTCCCGACACCGAGGCGCAACACGATGTCCTGCGCCGGCGCGCACAGCGGCGGGGGGCCTGATATGAGTGGACACGACTGGTTCGACCGGCTCGTCGGGTTCAGCGAGGACGACGGCTACGCCGCTACCCAGCGCCGATTGGCGGTCGAGGGCGACGAACTCGTCTCGAGGGTCAACGGCGAGCGTTACGGTATCGGCGAGCTGACCCTGCCGACGTTGGCGGAACTACGGTCGCGGGTCAATCCGGCTCGTGGACAGCGCAGTTCGGCCCAGATCCTGGTTGGCGACGTCCGGCGGCTGCACTCGCAACCCGAGTTCGAGGGGGCGCTGTTCCAGGTGGCCTCCCAATTCAACCTGCTGGAGATGACCTCTCAACATGTCACTCCCGAGCGGGGGGTGTCGCGTTACGCCGGTGACCCCACGCAGGGTCCGGCGTGCGCAATGGCGGCCGGTGCGGGGACGATCTACCGCAACTATCTGGTGCCGGTGGAAGGCGGCATCGGTCAGACCGCGAGCCGTCAACTCAACGCGCTGGCGGGCCTCGGTGCGGCACTGTCGGAGTTGACCGGGCTGCCGGACGTCAGGCTGTGGCGCATGCGGAACGGCTACGCACTGTGCACCCGGGAGGGCCTGACCGCGATCACGGATCTTCTCGCCGCGGCACCGGAGGACGTTCTCGACGGGCTACGCGAGACCCTGGCCATCGGACTGCACCGCGACGTCGAGGTCACCGACGGCAGCAGGCGGCGTGTTTCGCAGGCCTACTGCTCGGCCCTACCGGTCTCGTATTCGGCGCTGCCGGCCGGTGATTGGGAATCATTCGGGAGACTGGTGTTAGAGGCCTCCTACGAGGCGACGCTGCTGGCCGCGGTGGAACAGGCGCGCGGGGGCGGATCCAACACGGTGCTGCTGACCCGTCTCGGCGGCAGCGCTTTCGGCAACGGCGATCACTGGATCGACACCGCGATCGAGCGGGCCATGGGCATCGTGGGGGATGCCGGACTGGATATCAGGATCGTCGCGCACGGTCAGGCGCACCCCGAGGTCCGGGCGATCGTCGACCGGTATCGGACTTGAGTCCGGCGGGACTCTGTCGGACTTGAGTCCGGCGGGACTC
>JAHZJY010000001.1 GCA_022600695.1 Actinomycetes bacterium
CGGGCTCGGCACAGCGGATCGCTGGTGAGTGATCGCAGCGGTTCGGTGACGCCGTTCGCGATGATCCAACTCGCCGACCGCGGCACCTTTTTCGTCGAGCCCGGCGACGACACCTATGAGGGTCAGGTCGTCGGGATCAATCCGCGGGCGGAGGATCTCGACGTCAACGTGACCCGCGAGAAGAAGCTGACCAATATGCGTTCGTCGACCGCAGACGTGATGGAGACGCTGGCCAGGCCGTTGGAACTGGACCTGGAACAGGCGATGGAGTTCTGCGCCGCCGACGAGTGCGTTGAGGTCACCCCGGAGATCGTCCGGGTTCGCAAGGTCGAGTTGGACGCCACCAGCCGGGCCAGGAGCCGGTCCCGGGCGAAGGCGCAGAAAGCGTGAGGACGCTGAGCGGCAGGTCGATACGCTGAACGGCGTGCTGACCGGACCGTGCAGGCTGCGAACCGCCGGCGCGTTGTTGACCGTGATCCTCGTCGGCGGCTGCGCGGCCGACCCGCCCCCGGCTCCGCAGAGCACCAGGACCTCGCAGGCGGCGGCCCCCGGACCGGCGGCGCCGCGGATCATCATGGCGATCGATTCGATCGGTCCCGGTTTCAATCCGCACCTGCTGTCCGACCAGTCTCCGGTGAATGCCGCGATCAGCGCGCTGGTGCTGCCCAGTTCGTTCCGGCCGGTGCGCGACCCGGACACTCAGACCGGGTCGCGATGGGAGATCGATCCCGTCCTGCTGGTCTCCGCGGCGGTGACCGACACCGACCCGTTCACCGTTACCTACAGGATTCGGGCGGAGGCCGCCTGGACCGACAATGCGCCTATCGGGGCGGACGACTTCTGGTACCTGTGGCGCCAGATGGTCAGCCGGCCCGGCGTTGTCGATCCGGCCGGTTACGACCTGATCACCAGCGTGCAGTCGGTCGATGGCGGCAAGACCGCGGTGGTGACGTTCGCCCAGCCGTACCCGGCCTGGCGCGAATTGTTCAACAACCTGCTGCCGGCGCACATCATCAAGGATGTGCCCGGCGGATTCACCGCCGGGTTGGCCCGCACCCTGACGGTGACCGGCGGGCAGTTCCGGGTGGACACCATCGATCCGCAGCGGAACGAGATTCTGCTGGCCCGCAATGATCGGTTCTGGGGTCCGCCCGCCGCGCCGGACCAGATCCTGTTCCGGCGGGCGGGAGCTCCCGCCGCACTGGCGGATTCGATTCGTAACGGCGACACCCAGGTGGCGCAGGTGCACGGCGGCGCGGCGGCCTTCGCTCAGCTGTCGGCGATCCCCGCTGTCCGTACCGCCCGGCTGATCGCGCCGCGTGCGCTTCAACTGACCTTGCGGGCCCAGCGGCCCAAGCTGGCGGATCCGCTGGTGCGCGAGGCGATCATGGGCTTGCTCGACGTCGGCCTGCTGGCGGCGGTCGCTGCCGGCACCGACAACCCGGTGACCCTGGACCAGTCGCTGGTGCGGACTCCCAGTGACCCGGGATACGTCGCGACAGCGCCGGCGCCGATCGGCAGGGAACGTGCTCTGGAGTTGTTCGCCGAGGCCGGTTATCGGGCAGACCCCAGAGCTACCGAAGCGCCGCGGCCGCGGGCAGGTACATCCGGCGGAACACGCCCGCCGGCCCCCACCGGTGGGCCCATCGGTGGCCGCGGAGAAACCTTGTCCCTGGTGATCGGCGCGGCGGCCAACGACCCGACGTCGGTGGCGGTGGCCAACACCGCCGCCGATCAGCTACGTAGCGCCGGAATAGCGGCGACCGTGCTGGCGCTGGAACCTCCGGTCCTGTACGGGTCCGCGTTGGTCAACAACCGGGTGGACGCGATCGTCGGCTGGTACGCCGCGGGGGGCGATCTTGCGACGTCGCTGGCCTCTCGCTATAGCTGCCCGGCGGTCACGGCCGCCCCGGTATCGACGCTGCCCGTGGCACCGGAGGCGCAGCCGACGGGAAGCGCGCCACCGGCGACCAACCCGGTCGGCCCTCCCGAGGCCGACCCGTTGGTGCGTGCGCCATCCAACCTCAGCGGTATCTGCGATCAGACCATCCAGACGAAAATCGATGGTGCCCTCGATGGTTCGTTGAACATCGAAGACGTCCTCGCGGAAATCGAACCGAAACTGTGGGCGATGACGGCGGTCCTGCCGATCATGCAGGACGCCACGATCGTGGCTGCCGGGCCCGGCGTGCGCAACGTCAGCCTCACCGGCGCGGTGCCGGTGGGGATCGTCGGCGATGCCGGCCGCTGGGTGAAGGTGGGCCGCTAGGCTGCGGACACCGGGTGAGATCACATCGAACTAAGGTCAGGAGAGAGCTATGTCGGGGGAAGCCGGGGGCGGTTCGGTTCCCGCGGAGTATCCGCGTGGACGTGGTCAATTGCCCTCCCGGGATCTGGGTCGGCTGCTGCTGCGTTGCGCCGACCGGCCGGGTCTGGTGGCAGCCATCACCGCGTTCCTCTCCGGTGCGGGGGCCAACATCGTGTCGCTCGATCAGCACGCCACCAGCCAGTCGGGTGGAACCTTCATGCAGCGCACGATTTTTCATCTTCCCGGGCTGGCCGCGGCCCGCGAGGCGCTTGAACGCGAGTTCACCGAACGCGTCGCCGCTCCCTACGATATCGACTTCCGGTTGACCGAAGCCGCCAAGCCCAAGCGGGTGGCGATCATGGCTTCAAAGGATGACCACTGCCTCCTGGACCTGTTGTGGCGCAACCGCCGTGGGGAACTCGAGATGACGGTGGCCATGGTTATCGCCAACCATCCCGACCTCGCAGACCAAGTCCGCCCGTTCGGGGTGCCGTTCTTCCACATCCCCGCCACCAAGGACATCCGTGAGCAGTCCGAGCATCGTCAACTCGAGTTGCTGCGCGGAAACGTCGACCTGGTGGTGCTGGCACGTTATATGCAAATCATCACCCCGGGTTTCCTCGAGGAAGTCGGCTGCCCCCTGATAAACATCCACCACTCGTTTCTGCCGTCCTTCATCGGTGCCGCGCCGTACCGCCGTGCCCGCGAGCGCGGCGTCAAACTCGTTGGGGCAACCGCGCACTACGTCACGGCGGATCTCGATGAGGGACCGATCATCGAGCAGGACGTGGTCCGCGTCGATCATCGTCACGAGGTCGCGGACTTGGTTCGACTCGGCGCCGATGTTGAGCGGGCGGTACTGTCCCGAGCGGTGTCGTGGCACTGCGAAGACCGCATTATTCGATACGGAAACCAAACCATCGTCTTCTGAGGCCTCGGCCTTCGGTCAGCCGACTGTTCGCGATGTGTGCGGTCAGGGCGGCCGCCGCGAAGACGATGAGCAGCCACCATGGCGGTCGGGCCAGTTCCCAGACGAAGATCGCCGCCCACATGGGGTTGTTCTGGGTGATGGTCAGCACCGCTGCGGCGCAGGCCAGCGATACTGCTGCGACGTTGAGGTGCGCCGGGGTCCAGGCGTTCACCGATAGCGCGACCACCGAGCCCATCGCCGCGCCGGTGGCCAGTGCCGGAGTGAGCAGGCCGCCGATCGCCCCGGCCCGCAGGAAGGCCGCCGTCAGCAGTGGCTTGAGCACCAGTAGTGCGGCGGCCGACGTCAGGGTGAGACTGCTGTTGAGACTGACCGTGAGGATGCTGGCACCATTGCCCGGAAGTTCGGGCCACCAGTGCGAGCACACACCCACCAGCAGGCCGGCCGCGGCGATCGCCGGGATCAGCAGCCAGGATCGCGGTCCGTGGGTGCGGGCCCGTGACCGCGCCCACGCGGTGACCCGGTTGAAGGCCAGGCCGACAGCGAGCGCCAGTGGCGCGAGCAGGACCGCCACCGCGATCAGCAGGTAGGACACCTGCGCATCCGGCCAGTGCAGCGGCGGCTGCTCATGGGTGACGGGGGCCGCCACCGCCACCGCGAGACTGGAGGTGATCAGCGCGGTTCCGGCCGCGCGAAGGTTCCAGCTCCGCAGGATGACGCGCAGCGCGAACAATGCACCACCGATCGGCACGCTGTACACCGCCGCCAGGCCCGCGCCGGCCGCGCAGGCCAGCAGGATCTCCCGGTCCCGGGCTGTCAGGGCCAACCGTGCCGAGCCCAGGTCGCCCAGCGCGACGGCGAGCTGCCGGGGCGCGTTCTCGCGCCCCAGCGACGCGCCCGAACCCACCAGCAGGATCTGGAGCGCGGAGTCGATCGTCATCGACCGACGGGGTAGCGGAGCCGGGCGGGTGATCGCCTCAGCGACGGTCGGCACCGCTGACCTCCGGCGAAGCAGCCACCAGCCGCAGCCGGCCAGCGCCCCGCCGATCATCGGCCCGGTAGCCCGCCGGATCGGACTCGAACCGGTGACACCGCCGAGCAGGTCACCGAAACTGGCGTGGTAGGTCATGTGCTCGATGACGTTGAGCAGTAGCGTCGTAGCGGCTCCGGCCGCTCCGCCAAGCAACCCGATCGTCATTACCGCGCAGCCGAATTCGAGATTGCGACGCTCCACCAGTCGAATCTAGTCGGTAGGGTGACGCCGACAGGCGTCGATGGCGACGAAGGAGGCGCGATGGCTGCTGTCCCGCGGCTGTTGTTCGTACACGCCCATCCCGACGACGAGACGATCAATAACGGTGTCACTATCGCTCGCTACGCCGCCCGTGGTGCTGAGGTGGCGGTGATGACCTGCACCCTCGGCGAAGAGGGTGAGATCATCGGCCAGCGCTGGGCGCAGCTCGGCGCCGATCATTCCGACCAGCTCGGTGGCTATCGCATCGCGGAGTTGACCGCTGCGCTGGGACACCTGGGGTTGGACGGACCGCGGTTCCTGGGCGGGGCCGGCCGTTGGCGGGACTCCGGGATGGTCGGCTCGCCGCCGCGCGGCCGGACCAGGTTCGCCGACGCCGACATGAGCGAGGCGGTGAGCGAGTTGGTGGATGCCATCGCCGAGTTACGTCCGCACGTGGTCGTCACCTATGACCCCGACGGCGGGTACGGGCACCCCGATCACATTCAGGCCCATCGCGTCACCACCGCCGCGATCGCCGCCTCGGTCGACCGCTGGCGGGTCCCCAAGTTCTATTGGACGGTCCCGTCCGCCGACGCGATCCGGGCCGGAATCGACGGGCTCGGCGCCGAGGACGTGCTGCCGGATTGGGTTCGGCTCCCCGGTGAGATGGCGTTCGGCTTCACCGACGATCAGATCACCGCGGCGATCGAGGCGCCCGAGCACCTCGACGCGAAGGTGGCGGCCATCGGCGCACACGCGACCCAGATGGTTCTCGGGCCGACCGGACGGTCATTCACGTTGTCCAACAAAATCATTCTGCCGGTGCTCGCCTCGGAGCACTACGTCCTGGTAGCGGGCGACCCGGGTAACACCGACCCGAGAGGCTGGGAACGCGACCTTCTCGCGGGTCTGGACCTCTCCGAGTGACGGGGGTTATCGCGCCACGGCCGAACCAGACGGTCGTGCTGGCGCTGCTGGCGCTCGACGGTGTTCTCTCCGCGGTCGCCGGTGCCCTTCTGCTCCCGATCCATCTGGGCCCGGTCCCGTTTCCGGTCAGTGCGGTGGCGAGCGGTCTGGTCAACGCGACGCTGGTGTGGGCCGCCGGGTACTGCACCGAATCCACCAGGCTCGCCGCTGTGCCGTTGTGGGCCTGGCTGGGGACGGTGGCGGTATTGACCTTCGGCGGCCCCGGTGGCGACATCGTCTTCGGCGGACCGGGAATCATGGCGTACTCGGTACTGCTGTTCCTGGTCCTCGGCGCACTACCGGGGGTGCTCGTCCTGCGCCGGATGGCCTGAGGAACGCTCAGCCGGCGCGGCCGGCCCCCCGCGACGCCCTGGCCCCGTTGGCCTTACCGGATGTGCCGATGCTCTGCGCGGCGGAGGCGGCGGCCTTGTCGGCGGCCGACCGGTCCTCGCCGCGAACGGTCTGCCCGATCCGGGCGGCCCGGCTCACCGGGGCGCGTGGCGCCACGGTGTCCACTTCGGCCGGTGTGGTCACCTCCTCGGTGACGACTGTGGTGTCCACCGCGGCCGGTGTGGTCACCTCCTCGGTGACGACTGTGGTGTCCACCTCGGCCGATATGACGGTGTTTTCCGTCGCAGCGCCGGAACCGGAGTTCCCGGCGGCGAGGACGGCGTCATCGGCCTCCGGGGCGGTGGTGGCCTGGGCGCTACCCGGGACCGACCGCTTTGCGATGACGGCTGCCGGGCCCGCGGTCGTCGCGGCACCAGGGAACGGCGGGGTGGGTGGAAACGGGGGGATCGGCGGCAGCGGAATCAGACTTCCGATCCACGCGATCGAGTAGTCGACGAAGTTCTGCGCCGCCTCCTCGATCCCATTGCTGATCGCCTGCGGGATCTGGTCGAACTGCCCGAACAGCACATACGAGACGCTGTAAACGGCGGCCTGCACCAGGGGTTCGATGCTGAAGTAGGCCAGGTCGACTCCCGGCGCGACCCACCACAGCACGGGCACCACACTCAGGGCGTATTCGGCGAGCTCGAACCCGTATGCCACCCACGGCTCGACACGGTCGTAGGCCTCGGTAATCGGGTTGGTCGCCGTCGGCACGATTTGCGCCGCCGTTGAGGTGACCGATGCGCTGAGCTTGAAGGGCGAAAAGTCGATTGCCGTGACCGCCCCGACGGGCTGGGGGCCGTTGGTCGGCAGCAGCACTGCGGCCCCGACCAGTCCGGCGCTCATCCCGGCGATCAACATGGAGCGGACCGAAGGCCTCACAGTCGTAATCATCACAGCACCTCGTTTTTTGCTGACATTTTCCTGAGAGTGTATGGCCCCGGCTGGTGAATCACCGAAAAATCCGTCCCGGGTGAGGCCACTCCGTGGTCAGGCCGCACGAGGCTAGTGTGGTGCCTATGCCGGTGGCCGGGTCTGGACATCACAAAGACGCGCCGATGACATCGGCTGCGGGCCTGCGCCGGGTCCTGCGCCGTGCGCGCGACGGCGTAGCGCTGAACGTCGACGAGGCCGCCATCGCGATGACGGCACGCGGGGAGGATCTGCTGGACCTCTGCGCCAGCGCGGCCCGCGTCCGCGATGCCGGCCTGACGTCGGCCGGGCGGCGCGGGGCGCGGGGACGGCTACCGGTTTCATACTCGCGCAAGGTTTTCCTACCGGTTACCCACCTGTGCCGGGATACCTGCCACTACTGCACTTTCGTCACCGTGCCGGGCAAGCTGCGGGCGGCCGACCGCGGGATGTATCTGGAACCCGACGATATCGTCGGGATCGCCCGGCAGGGTGCCGGCCTGGGGTGCAAGGAGGCGCTGTTCACCCTGGGTGACCGGCCGGAGGCCCGATGGCCGGAGGCCCGTCAGTGGCTCGATGAACGCGGTTACGATTCCACGCTGGACTACGTGCGCGCCATGGCGATCCGGGTGTTGGAAGAGACCGGACTGCTGCCGCATCTCAATCCGGGGGTGATGAGCTGGACCGAGATGTCCCGACTCAAGCCGGTGGCGCCGTCCATGGGCATGATGCTGGAGACCACCTCGCGACGGTTGTTCGAGACCCGCGGCCTGGCCCACTTCGGCAGTCCGGACAAAGACCCCGCGGTTCGGTTGCGCACTCTTACCGACGCCGGCCGGCTGTCCATTCCCTTCACCACCGGCCTGTTGGTCGGTATCGGGGAGACACTCGCCGAGCGGGCTGAAACCGTGCACGCGATCCGCCGGGTGCACAAGGAATTCGGTCATGTCCAGGAAGTCATCGTGCAGAACTTCCGGGCCAAGGAACGTACTGCCATGGCAGCGACACCGGATGCGGACTTCGACGAGTTCCTGGCCACCGTCGCGGTGACGCGGCTGGTCCTCGGCCCCGATATGCGGGTTCAGGCCCCGCCGAATCTGGTGTCCCGGGGGGAATGTCTGGCTCTGCTGAGCGCGGGCGTCGACGATTGGGGCGGGGTCTCTCCGTTGACTCCCGATCACGTGAACCCGGAACGGCCCTGGCCGGCGTTGGACGACCTCGCCGCGGTGACCGCAGACGGCGGTTTCGACCTGGTGCAGCGGCTCACGGCGCAGCCGGCCTATGTTCAGGCGCCGGCCGGGTGGATCGACCCGAGAGTGGCCGGTCACGTTGCCGCGCTGGCAGACTCGGACACCGGGCTGGCCCGCGACGTCAACCCGGTCGGCCGGCCGTGGCAGGAACCCGACGAAGCGGCCGAATCGCTGGGCCGGACCGATTTGGGGTCGGCGATCGACGTCGAAGGCCGCCGCACCGCGGTTCGCAGCGATCTCGGCAGCGCTTTCGGCGATTGGGAGGCCATCCGGAACCGGGTCGGCGAACTGGTCGCGCGGGCACCGGAACGTGTCGACACCGACGTTGCTGCCGCGCTGCGGGCTGCGGAACGAAACCCGGGGGCGTGCAGTGACGATGAGTACCTCGCCCTGGCGCACGCTGACGGCCCGGCGTTGGAAGCACTTGCCGTACTCGCAGACTCGATACGCGAAGATAGCGTGGGTGACGACGTCACCTTTGTCGTCAACCGGAACATCAACTTCACCAACATCTGTTACACGGGCTGTCGATTCTGCGCCTTTGCGCAGCGTAAAGGTGATGCGGACGCATTTTCCCTGTCCAGTCGGGAAGTGGCCGACCGTGCCTGGGAGGCGCATGTCGACGGTGCGACCGAGGTGTGCATGCAGGGCGGTATCGACCCTGAGTTGCCGGTGACTGCGTACGCCGAAATCGTACGGGCGGTCAAGGCGAGGGTTCCCTCGATGCACGTGCATGCCTTCTCGCCGATGGAGATCGCGAACGGAGTCACCAAGAGCGGCATGAGCATTCGGGACTGGCTGACCGGACTGCGGGAAGCGGGTCTGGACACCATTCCCGGGACGGCGGCGGAAATCCTCGACGACGAGGTTCGTTGGGTGCTCACCAAAGGCAAACTGCCCACCTCGCTGTGGGTCGAAATCGTCACGACGGCACACGAAGTCGGGTTGCGGTCGAGCTCGACCATGATGTACGGCCACGTCGACACTCCCGCGCACTGGGTGGGTCATCTGAACGTGCTGCGCGGGATCCAGGACCGGACGGGGGGATTCACCGAGTTCGTCCCGCTGCCGTTCGTGCACCATTCCTCGCCGCTCTATCTCGCCGGGGCGGCTCGTCCCGGGCCAACTCACCGCGATAACCGCGCGGTACATGCTCTGGCCCGAATCATGTTGCACGGCCGCGTGCCCCATATCCAGACGAGCTGGGTCAAACTCGGGACCGAGCGCACCCAGGTGATGCTCAACGGGGGAGCCAACGACCTCGGCGGCACCCTGATGGAAGAAACCATCTCCCGGATGGCCGGTTCGCAGTACGGCTCGGCGAAGACCGTCGCCGAACTTGTGGCGATCGCAGAGGGCATCGGCCGGCCCGCGCGGCAGCGCACGACGACCTACACGCAGCGTGTCGCCTGAGTTCGCACCCCCGCCGGGGCGCCGGGGCCGCATATTTCCCCCCACGGTCAGGCGTGTTCCGTTGGTGGCCGCCGCCACGTTCGCGGTGCTGTCGGTGTTGGCCGTGGTGGTGGTTCCGCGGCGGCCGGGGGTGGAACGGTCCGGGTCCGACATCGTCGACCATTTCGGCGCGCACGCGGGGATGATCCGACTGCAGGCGCTGTTGACCGCGCTGGCCCTGCTGGCCCTGGTGGTGGTGATCGGTTTCGCGCGCGACCGCCTGGACGGGCCGGCCGGCCACATGTTCACCATCGGCGCGGCCGCATTGATCGCGCAGGTCGGTATCGCGGCGTGGTTCAGCGCTGGACTCGCACTGCACGCGGAGACACTGGAACCGGCGACCGCGCGCACGCTTGCCGATATTTCGGCGATGTGGGGGCCGCTGCTGACGGTAGCGGCGATCATGATGGCCGGTCCGGTGGTCTGGGCTGCCCGGCAAGGCCGGTTTCCGCGCTGGCTGGCGGTGATCGCGGCGGTGTTCGTCGTCGAGCAGTTCGTCGAGTTGCTGACCATCATCGGTCCCGCCGGCAGTTTCATCGCTCCCGCGGGGCCGATGAACGTCTTCCTCGGCGGCGCGTTGTTGGGTGCGTTCCTCCTCGCGTTGGGGGTGGCGGTGGCGCTTCCGGCAACCGGACCGGCGGCCGCCGCACCCGACCAATTCACGGCCTCGTAGGTGCAACGCCTAGTATCAGCACGAGCGCGACCCAGGGCACGTTGTTGTCCTGCTCCGGCTTACACACAACGAAGCGCATATCGAGGAGAACCTTCGTGACCTACACGATCACTGAAGCCTGCGTCGACATCAAGGACAAGGCCTGCATCGAGGAGTGCCCGGTCGACTGCATCTACGAGGGTGAACGGATGTTGTTCATCCATCCCGACGAGTGCGTGGACTGCGGTGCCTGCGAGCCGGTCTGTCCGGTCGAGGCGATCTACTACGAGGACGACGTGCCCGACCAATCGGCGCAGTACACACAGATCAACGCGGATTTCTTCGCTGAACTCGGATCGCCGGGCGGCGCCTCGAAGGTCGGCATGACCGCGAATGATCCGCAGGTGGTCAAGGATCTCCCGGCCAAGGCCGAGGACTGACGGCGGGCATCGGGCGCAGCGGGCGCCGCCCGCTCTCGGCCTCGCTGCCGGTTTTCCCCTGGGACACCCTGGCTGAGGCCGCGGCGACGGCCCGCGGTTACCCCGGTGGGATCGTCGACCTTTCGGTGGGCACCCCGGTCGACCCGGTGGCCCCGGTCATCCGCGATGCCCTGGCGGCCGCCTCGGCGGCACCGGGCTATCCGTCGACGGCCGGAACACCGGAGTTGCGTGCCGCGGCGGTGGCGGCACTGGCCCGCCGGTACGGCATCACCGGCCTGGCCGAGAGTGCGGTGTTGCCGGTGATCGGCACCAAGGAACTCATCGCCTGGCTGCCGACGCTGCTGGGTCTGGGGGCCGAGGACCTCGTGGTGATCCCCGAACTGGCATATCCGACCTACGAGGTGGGGGCACGGTTGGCGGGCGCGCAAGTGCTGGCTGCCGACTCGTTGACCCAACTGGGGCCTCGGGCGCCGGCAGTTCTGTACCTGAACTCACCGGGTAATCCCACCGGCCGCGTCCTCGGGGCCGAGCATCTGCGGAAGGTGGTGGAGTGGGCGCGCCATCGCGGCACGCTGGTGGTATCCGATGAGTGCTATCTGGGGCTGGGCTGGGAGCAACGTCCGGTCTCGGTGCTGCACCCCGGGGTCAGCGGCGGCGATCACAGCGGGCTGCTCGCCGTGCACTCCCTGTCGAAGAGTTCGTCGCTGGCGGGTTACCGGGCCGGGTTCGTCGCCGGCGACCCGAAACTCGTCGCCGAGCTGCTCACCGTGCGCAAGCACGCCGGAATGATGGTGCCGGCGCCGGTTCAGGCGGCGATGGCGGCGGCCTTGGACGACGATGCCCACCAAGCCGTCCAGCGGGCGCGTTATGAGCACCGCCGTACGGCCCTGCTGGCGGCTCTGCACTCGGCCGGTTTCACCGTCGAGCACTCCGAGGCGGGTCTGTATCTGTGGGCCAGTCGTGGCGAGCGGTGCCGGGACACCGTCGCCGGTCTTGCCAAGCGCGGAATCCTGGTCGCTCCGGGCGATTTCTACGGACCGCGCGGCGCCGAGCACGTCCGGGTGGCTCTGACGGCCACCGACGAGCGGGTCGCGGCGGCGGTGACCCGGCTTGCCGAGTGACCCTAGTTCATGTTCCAGGCTTCGCCGTAGGTGGTGACGCTGTCGCCGGTCTGCGAGATCAGCCGGGCGAAGGGACGTAGCAGCACCCCGCCGGCCGCGCCGGTCACGGTGCCGTGGGCGTTGGCCACCGCCACC